>USCK01000001.1 GCA_900553205.1 uncultured bacterium
AGTAGTCAGATAGTATATTCCAGCCGTAAAAATCAGGCTAAGAAGGAGACAGAGCTTGACTGGCTTGCTTCTTGGAATCCAAATAAAGATAAACCTGTTAAAGGGGTAGGTAAGATTTTGACTGCAGAGTATTTTGACACGCTCAAAAAAGACGGGTTCCATGATGTGTATGTAAGGTCTGAGGTGCCTGAACTATCTTATGCACAAACATTTTATGAAAAAATGGGGTTTGAAACCCTGCCAAACAAACGAGAGTCCATAGTCAAATCTTCGACAAATAAATATGTTGTAGGTGATTATGATTCTGCAGAAGATGAAATTGTTCCAATGGTGGCTGTAATGTCAGGGTGGGAAAAGGCTAAAAATGTTGTTTTTCATTTGTTTAATCGTAAACCAATGGAGAAGCAGTCAGTTGATATTTCGACAGTTATCAATTCTTAGAAAAATAAAATATGCATAATAAAAGAGCTATTCAATAATATATTGAATAGCTCTTTTGTAAAGTTTTAAGCACTTATTACTTAGCTAATTTTTTAACCGCAAGAGTTAATCTTGATTTTTTTCTAGCAGCAGTATTTTTGTGCAAAATACCTTTAGAAACAGCTTTATCACAAAGTTGATAAACTTTTGATAGAGATGCGTTTAATGCTTCTTTATCTTCACCTTGAGCAAGTTCCAAAACTCTTTTTACAGCAGTTTTGATAGAAGATTTGAAAGCTACATTTCTTTGTCTGTTTGCTTCTGCGATTAATACTCTTTTCTTAGCTGACTTAATATTTGCCATTTTTATTCACCTTTCTTTATTGTATTGAACTTGAGGATTAATGACTTCCTCTCATTCGCCACGAGGATGTGAGTACAATTATTTTACACCAAAAATACATATTACAATAGGTATATTAAAATATTTTAAAAACTTAATTAAAAACAAAAAGCATATTAATTATGCGATAACATTAAGTTTGTGTTGTTGTTTCATATCTTGTTTCATTTTAGCTTCGCATTGTTTTTTCCAAGCAGAAGCCATTTGATACATTAGTTGGTTCTTTGCGTTTGCTACTGAATTGTGTACATCTTGTTGGTGTAGGGCATTGAAACTTGTTTCGCCAGCTTTTGAAGCTCTAAGCATGCTCATATTATTCTGATTAGTCTGCATCATGGCCATGCCTGCATTGTGTTGCATAGCGATTGCTTTAAATTGTGAAATTGCTGAAACTAACATAACAAAATATACCCTTCACGTGCTTACCATATTATCACAATAATTAAAATTGTGCAACTACCATGTTGTCGAATGTGAAAGAAAATTATTGATTGTTTTTTGTCATAATTTTGTCATTTTCGGCTAGTATGGAGTGTAACTCAAGATTAACCGAAAAAATATTTTTTTTGTAAAATATTTTTCTAAAAACACTTATTTTATTATAATATATTATTATGAATAGGCGTCTTAAAAAGTTTTTGAAGTTTGTTGCAATAATCGGTATTGTTTTACTGCTTGTATTCGGTAGAGGACTTGTCAGAAAATATGTTATCAACAGAGCGTTAGGTGTGTATTATGTTTATAAAGGTGATAGAGCATATCACAAGCACAAATTAGCGTATTCAATTCAATATTATAATAAAGGTCTTGATTATTTTCCTGAACATTATACTGCTTGGTTTAACTTAGGTAATATTTATGTAGTTTATGAAGATTATTATTCAGCTGTACTTGCTTATCAAAAAGCGATTGAATACAATCCTCGTTATACTATGGCAAGAATGAATTTGGGTATAATTGAAGCTGAAAAGCTCGGCAATTTTGATGAGGCAATAAGACAGTATGATGCTATTCTTAATCTAAAAAATAAAATATGGGCTATTCCTTTTTTGTTTAGTAACAAAAAAAGTTCTAAACAAAATCGTGGTCTTGCTTATTATAACAGAGGTTTAGCATATAGAGAAAAAGCAATGTTTCTGTCTGACGAAGATAGAGAAATGGAGCTTGGTCTGTTGAGAAAAGCTGCAGAATCTTATGAAAAATCTCACAGAATACTTCGCAAAAATTCTGATGTAGTATTCAATTTGGCTCTAACATATCAAGTTATGGGTGACTATAGAGATGCAGGTCTAAACTACTGCAAAGCTATTGCCCTAACACCGATGAACTATGAAGCGCATTACAACCTTGCCGTTCTTCTAAGACGATTAAAACGATACAAAGATGCAGTTGATGAACTGGAAAAAGCATCAATGTTGCTTTCGCTAAAAACAGATGATAGTGGCAAAGCTGCCTATGTGTTTGGGATTCTTTCTGATGCTTCTCATCTTTATAGCAAATATGGTGCAAATGAACTTGGTACAAATATGGATATCTATGATACTGATAATCAAGATGTAAATCTTAAAAAGAAGAAGAAAAAGAAAAATCCGGAAGATGAGGACGAAGTAAAAAATTTCAACTATTCAACAGGCAAGATTGTTCCGTCTGAGGATTTGGATAAGGCAATGATGAAAAATTTTAAAGTTTGTGCAGGCATGGATTATTTTAAGCATGAGGTAGAAGAAGATGACGACTACTAATATTTTATTAAAATTATCTAATCTACTTGTTTCATCTTCTGATATCTATGAAATTTCATCAGGTATAAAAAAAATTGTTTCTGATATCAAAGAAAATAATATATTTTTCTATGATTATTCATCACGAAAATTAAAAGATGTAATCAATAATTTTTCACCGATAGAAGATATGTATGACGAAACTGCCGTTGGAATTTTATACAATAATCTTCTAAAATTAAGAGATTGTGACTATATTCTTGATGGTTGCGAGGTCGTAGATGCAACACTTAAATATAATGAAGATGTCATAGTAAAAAATATTTTAATCCCTATGAAAGCTTCTGATTCAATTTTCGGAATGTTAGATATTTCTTTTGAGAATAAAAAAACTTTTTCTGTTCAATTTCTTAGAGAATTATCAGTTTTTGCAAATCAAATGTTTTTATGGATTCAAAATAAAATTCTAAATGATAGGCTTCAAGTTAATTCTAATTTTTATGATGCGTTGCGCAATATTGCAAAAATAATTGAAACCCAATATGAGTTGAATTACATTATTCCACTTATTGGTGAAATGATAGATAAGTTTGTATCAAATCATTTAATATATATATTTATAAAAGAAGGTTCTGAGTTTAAACTTTTTTGGCCAACGGCTTGTCGTGATAAACGAATATATGATTTGATATCACAAATGAATTCTGAATACATAATTTCAGAGGATAGAAAAAGAGGAATTTTCCCACTTGTTGCAGGAAAAGAAATAGTAGGTTGTATAGCTGCACACAGTACGATAGATAAACTTTCGCCTAAAGAAATTGAATATATTTTACAACTGACTAAACAAGCATCAATAACGATTGAAAGAGCAAATGTTTATGCAGAGGTTCTTAAACACGCAACTCTTGATGCTTTAACAGGTTTGAATAATCGTAGGCAGTTTGAA
This sequence comes from uncultured bacterium, assembly GCA_900553205.1. Classification (GTDB taxonomy): domain Bacteria; phylum Cyanobacteriota; class Vampirovibrionia; order Gastranaerophilales; family Gastranaerophilaceae; genus UMGS1585. The sequence goes on from USCK01000001.1 coordinate 3,494, forward strand.
GTGCGTTTAAAACAAGAATACGCAAGTGCAACTCGTCAAAAGCACCCATTATGTGCAATTATGACAGATATTGATTTCTTCAAAAAAATAAATGATACATACGGACATGCGATGGGGGATAAAGTGCTTAAATCCGTTGCACATATAATAAAAGAGCAACTTCGTGAATACGATATTCCATCAAGATATGGTGGTGAAGAATTTTGTATTCTCTTGCCTCAAACCAAAATAGAAGAAGCAAATATTGTTGCACAGAGATTAAGAATGGCTGTTGAAAAAAATATTGTTGATGAAAATCAAAAAATAAGTGTTACAATAAGTATCGGACTCTCTCAACTTCAAGAAGGAGATACGGCAGAGGATTTATACAAACATGCAGATAAGGCTTTATACGAAGCTAAAGAGCGTGGAAGAAATAGGGTAATTGTATATGAAGAATAAAAGCTATAAAAAAGTATGTCATTCGATAGAAGAAACTAGAGAACTTGCTAAAAAATTTGCAAGTCTTACACAAGAAAAAGGTTGTTTTGTAAATCTTTTCGGTGAAATCGGTGCTGGTAAAACTGCTTTTGTAAGACTTGTTGCAGAAGCTCTTGATATAAAAGAAAAGGTTACAAGTCCTAGTTTTACTATACTTAATGAATATCATACAGGTAATATTCCGATTTATCATTTTGATTTGTACAGATTAGAAAATGAAGGTGTAAAAACAATTACTGATGAACTTAGAGAGTATTCTACAGGTAAACAACTTACTTTTGTAGAATGGGCAGAGTTTTCGCAAAATGAGATTCCGTTTGACCGTATAGAAGTAAATGTTACTTATGATGATGAAGATAACAGATGTTTTGAATTTACTTCTATTGGTGAAGGTATGGACAAGATTATAGAAGGATTGGCAAAGTGAAACTTTTAGCATTTGATACTTGTTTAGACAAAACTTATATCGTTTTAAGAGATGAAGATAATATCTTAACCTCAAAAATTCTTGAGTCTGATGAAAAGAATTATCATTCAGCATATTTGATTTCGACTATTTCTAAAATATTAAAGGAAAATAATCTAACTCCTAAAGATATTGAAGGAATTGCAATCAATATCGGTCCGGGAAGTTTTACCGGAATAAGAGCTTGTACGACTGTAGCTCGAGTTATGGCCCAACAGTTGAATATAAAAGCTCTTGGTGTATCATCTTTAGAAATTTTATCAAAAGCTTGTGATGATAAATATGTTGTAGCGCTTGATGCTCGTAAAAACAAAGCCTATTTATATGCCGGCAAACTTTTAGGTGCAGTTGAATTAGAAGAAGTAGATAAGCTGGTTAAAGGTAGAGATATAATAACTGATGATAGATTGTTTGAACGATTTAAAGAACTAGGAAATAATGTAATATCTTATCAGAAAGCTGATTTTGATTTAGGTAGAGTTCTATCAGATATCGCAATAACAAGAATCAAAGAACAAGAATGTGATTGGCATAAACTTTTACCTCTATATATTCAGCCACCACCTGTTACTATTAAAAAGAAATAAAAGGATTTGATATGAGTGCTATATGTAAAAACTGGACACAATGGCTTAAGGAAACAAGGTTTTCTGCTCTAACAGAGGAACTTAAAGCAGAAACTATTCAATGGCTGGATTCTGTCGGGAATGCAGTTATTAATATGGCACAAATCCAACCAAATGACACAGTTCTTGATATCGGTTGTGGTACAGGATTATTGAGCTTTAAGGCAATCGAAATTTTAGAAAAATTGAACGGTGAAGGAAAAGTTATTTTCTCTGACAAATTTCCTGATTGTTTAGAAACCTGTAAAAGTTTTTTGAATGAAAATCCTACAACAGTAAATTGTGAGTTTTTAAACGCATCTTGTGAAGATTTAAAACTCCCTGAAGGTAGTGTTGATAAGGCAGTTATGCGTTCAGTTTTGGTGCATATTGTTGATAAACAGTCTGCTATAAATGAGATTTTCAGAGTGTTAAAAACAGGTGGATATTTCTGTGCGTTTGAACCAATCATACGTTCTAATACAAGATATTCTGAATTGTTAGACCCTCAATACATAGAGAATTATCACGAGTTTAAAGATGCCGAGGCAAAGCTTATGTCTGACCCGAATGATTCTTTATGTAATTTTGATGATTTTACAATCAAAAATAATCTTGTTAAAGCTGGATTTTCTTCACCATCAACTATGATTCATACAATAGAATCAAAATATACTGTAACTAAGGAAATGGTAGTACCTTGGTTTGTATCGCCTCCTTCACCTGATAGACCTTCTATGAAGGAAAGATTTATGACTTTCTTTGATGAAAAGAAAGTGGATAAATATATTTCTGATGTTCAGAATTATCTTACAGGTAGAGAAATCTCTTTGAAAACTAATTCTGTACTTATTTATGCGACTAAATAGGTTGTAAGAGTTATGTTGTTAACTTAATAAGTTAATAATAAAGTTATTGTATGGAATATGTCATTGCAAAAAATCTTAGATTTTGAAACAATTTAGAACATAATCCACGGCATTCTGTCATATTGAGCGATAGCGAAATATCTCTAACAAGTCTTACATGAGATTCTTCGGCAAGCCGAGCAGAGGGTGAAAATCGAAAATTCATAATCGGAAAAAGTATTTTTTCGATTTGAATTTGAGTGTACCCGTTTAATGCGAGGCGCAGTAGCCTAACGGCTCTGAATGACATTTTTTATTTTCTTAATAACTTAGTCACTTAACTCTTAATCACTTCATCTAATTTGTAACAAAATATTGCATTTTGGAGTTTGTAGGGTTGCAGAAATGTGACACATCGTAAATAATGAGTATATACATTTACAGAGTAGACTTGGATAAATTTTTTAAAGCGAAGACAAAATAGTATTATTAAAAATGACTTAAAACGCCATGTTGCTATTTTAACTGTGTTCATTTTGAGGAATGATGCCAGTCACAGATGTTACCTATCAGTCGGACAGAAACTCTAACCCATTGTGGCTATACCATTTCTACCGACGAGGACGGGAACGGAACTCTAAGACCCACAATATCAAAAGTATTTACAAAAAACTGCTAAAATTTCTACCGAAAGATTTGCTTATGCAAATTGAACGTAAATCCGTTCTTGGGGTCGGTTAGATAATTTGGCAGTTTTTTAATTGTTTATTTGTAAAAAAGTTATGCCTTATTCTCCAATTCCTTCGGTATTTTCAGGTTCAGGCTCTTTCAAAATGTTTTCCCAATGTTTCATGCTTTGGATAATAGGTTCAGCTTCTGCATACGCTTTTTCAGGGCTCTTTAGTTTCTTTGCAGAAATCATGCCTGCCTTAGCTTTAACAGCTAATCCCACAAGTTCAGGCATGTTCATAACAGGTGCATCTTCTTTTATCAAATGGTTATGATATCTGTCGTTATAATTCTCACTAAGTCGAGGTTTCCAAGTATCAGAGCTGTTATCTCTAGGGTTGTAGTTTTTATCAATACCAAACATATCAGGGAAATGTACCTGTATGTTTTGGGTTCCACGCATCAGCTCTGCATATTTAGCCTTCAATCTCATTTGTGGATTTCTACGGATATTATCGGTCAAGCGCTCACGTTCATTCTCTCTGTCAGGATCAGGACAAAGATAGCCCCCCAGATATTCCGGCAACCAAGCATTGCTCCCATTATTATTTGGGTCATTAATCCAGCTTTGTGTTAAATATTCAGCCGTTGGCATGTTATCATGCGACCCTATCAAGCTCCAATCAGGTTTGGGTGCAGTCGGCTCCCAAATTTCCTGACCTTTATCATCTTTTCGTATCTCACCGTCCTCATCTCTCACAGGTGCCCAGTCAAAACAAGTGTTTTGTGTTCTACTGCCTGTTGTTGTTATAATTCCGGGGAGTTTTTCTTCGTTTTCAAATACTTGTTTGAAAACCCAAGACTGTTCGCCTAAGTTTTCCCATACTGCTTGTTTTGGATTAACTCCGTTATCTTCCATAGCCGGTAAAATAATATTATGCAAAACTTTGCGATAGTTGCCTTTTGGGTCAACCTCGTTTATATTAGACAAGTTGCCGCCCCATAATTGACTTCTGTCTGCGATATTATAGGTTCTGCCACCATCTGCACTGACAACCATGTGAACAGTGTCTGCGTTATATACATAAGGATCAACAAGTCCCATAACATTATCTACACGAACATTTTCAACATTTTCGGTTGCTTTTTTAACTTTGTTATAAAGCAGTTTCCCTGATTCACCCAATGTTCCGTCCTCATTAAACAGTTTGTTAGGGTCAGGTAGAGGGTTGTTCCAAATTTGTGGTGAGTTACAAGGTCCACCGTATTCGGCGCCGATTTTCCAACCTGATTTAAACGCATCTTCATGAGCCCATTCGTCAGCATAAGAGAAGCCTACAAGCAAATCTCCGATATATTTAATACCGTCTTTTTGCCGTTCTGCTTTGTCATCTTTTTCTTGTTTATCTACCAAGAACTGCGTAAACATATACTGATTGATATCATCTTTTGACCGTTCTCTCAATGTTTTATATCTTTCTGTCGCTTTGGAATCATCTGTTTTCTTTAAAGAAATTAAGTGTCTGTCAGTCGGATTATCCCATTTGTGAAAATCATCTGTACCGTGGATATCAGAAAGTACATGGAAAATAGCATAAGATTCAAGCCATTCCTTGTTTTCTTGTTTGAAATCGTTAAACTCCTTGTTTAATTTTTCAGCTTTCGGATTGCCGTCTGCAAGTTTGGTTTTAAAATTCCTATAGGCTTTTTTAGTCAATAATCTTGAAACTTCTTTTGCCTCGTCAAAGTCTGACATTTCATAATCTTTGCCACTTGGTTGAGGAATGGAATTTACTTTATCAATATCATGTTTTGAAAGAATATTTGCATAACCATCCTCGGTCATTTTGCCAAAGTTTAGGAACAAAGGATTTTTTGCATAAATCGAAGCTCTGTATGGTGAGTTATCACCTTTGCAAAGTTCACCGTTTGGGCCAAGTTGAATACAGTTAAAACCGTTGGTTTTAGCAAGTTGGTTCATCTCTTTTGCAAAATACGGAGTTCCGATATAATGGTTTTTTCTCGCACCTTTTACATCAGGATAGCAAGAGCCATGCATAATAAGAGCTCTGTTTTGAATATCTAAATACTTGAAAGCCTTGTTCATATCAGCTTCCATGTGGGTTTTTTCTTCCTCTCTCAATTTGCGTTTAAAATTGAGAGGAGTAGTATTTTTGTGATTCTGATATTTGCTAATCCCTAATTCCATACTTATATAATGTAAGAATACGGATTTTTTTGCCAGTTTATGAAGAATTGTTTACAGTTTATTGCGAGATGCAGCTGTTTTGAGTTTTTAATAAATGTGACATACACTTGATTTCTTAGTATGTTTCGGTTTTAATACAATTACTGAGAAAAATTTTCTCTAGTCTTTTAGAAAGCAGATTCAAATTTTTGAACAACCGAAATATAAAATTAGCTAAATTTGCAGGGTTTTGTTACGGAGTAAAACGTGCAGTTGAAACTGTTAAGAAATTAAAAGCAGATAACCCTGATAAAAATATTTGCATACTTGGTGAGTTAATCCATAACACGCAAGTTATTGAAGAGCTTGATAAAATGGGGATTAAAACTCTTGATGAGCTTCCTGAACATGGTGACGGGATTTGTGTTATCAGAAGTCATGGTGCTTCACCTAAAGTGTTTGAAGATATTAAAAAAGCAGGATTTGAAATCGTTGATTTAACTTGTTTAGATGTTAAAAAAGTTCAGCAAAAAGCTATAGAACTTGCTAAAGATGGATATTTTCTTGTAATTGTCGGTAAATCTGAACACCCGGAAGTTGTTGCAATCAAAGCGAATGCTGAGTTATGGAGTCAAAATGTTGTAGTTGCAAGTCAGCCTGAACAGTTAGAAGAATACAAAGATCAGATTAAAAAACACAAAAAAATCGGTGTGGTTGTTCAAACAACTCAAAGGGTAGATAACTTGAGAGCGATAGTCGATTATCTAACCCCTATATCAAAAGAATTGCATATTGCAAATACTATTTGTTCAAGTACATCAATGCGTCAAAAAGAGGCAAAATCTCTTGCAGAAGAAAGTGATTTGATGATAGTAGTTGGTTCTAAAAAAAGTGCCAATACAACACACCTTGCAGAGATTTTAAAAGATAATTGTAAAACAATTCACATCGAAAATGATAGTGAATTAGAAAATTATAAGGATTTGATAGACAATGCCAAAGATATAGCTATTACGGCAGGTGCATCAACTCCTCAATCTGTAATTGAAAAAGTTGTAAATGAAATAAAAGGAGGAATATAATATGACAGCAACATTAGAAAAGTCTATGGACGAATTTGAAACATTGCTAGAAGAATCTTTTTCTAAATCTTATGCAGTAGCTGATATCGTAGAAGGTACTGTTATGAAAAAAGAATCTGATGGCTATTTAGTAAGCGTGAAAGGTGCTAAAATGGAAGCTTTCTTATCAAACAAAGAATTGTCTTCTGATGAACCTGAACTAGAAATCGGAGATGTAAAAGAATTTTACGTTCTTAAAGAAGAAAACGATGAAGATTCAATGTTATTATCATTGAAAAGAATCGCATTTGCTCAAGCTTGGGCTCAACTTAACGATGCAAAAATTCAAGGTGATACAATCCTTGCAAAAGTTGTTTCTACAGTTAAGGGTGGTGTTCTTGTTGATGTTGCAGATTTGAAAGGCTTTATCCCTTCATCTCAATTAAGAACCGGTACTCCATTTGAAGGTTTAATCGACCAAAAAATCGAAGTTAAAGTTCTTGAAGCAGATCCTAAGAAAAACAAACTTATTCTTTCTCAACGTCAAGCAGTTGCAGAACAAAGAGATCAAGTTGTTGATAATGTATTAGCTTCTTTAGAAGAAGATTCAGTAGTTAAAGGTACTGTTGTAAGAATTACAGACTTTGGTGCTTTCGTTGATATCAACGGTATTGATGGTTTGTTACCAATTTCTGAAATTTCTTGGCAAAGAATTAAACACCCTTCAGATGTTATCACTTTAGGTGACGAAATCGAAGTTAAAATTATCAAAATTGATACAGAATTAAAGAGAATTTCTTTAAGCTTAAAGAGAATGGGCGAAAATCCTTGGCAACAAATTGAAGGTCAATTTGAAGAAGGTCAAGTTGTTAAAGGTACTGTAAATAAAATCACTACTTTCGGTGCTTTCATCAACATCTTCCCAGGAGTTGAAGCTTTATTACCAGTTTCTGAAATGAGCAATGAAAATGTTAATCCATTCAACATGTTCAAAGTAGGTGATGAAATCGAAGTTCTTATTAAGAGATTCACTCCAAAAGAACACAGAATCGCTTTGAGCGTAAAAGATATTCCTAACGCATAGTCAATAAGGAATTTTCAATAATTAAAGAGGGATTTTTGATTTTCAAAAATCCCTCTTTTACATTTATTCTATTTTGATGTAGTATAAGGTTAAGTTAACGGGAAGTAAATTATTAAGGAGAGATTTGAATATGGAACGTCAAAGACCTAAAGAACAAGATAAAATTCAACGTAGAAGTAATTTTGATGCAGTTGAAGAAAACTTTACCAAAGAACAAGCTCTTGCTGAAGCTTCAAGATGTCTAAATTGTAAAAATCCAAGATGTGTAAAGGGTTGTCCTGTAAATATTCAAATTCCTCAATTTATACATGAATTAAAAGAAGGTAATCTTGATAAAGCCGGTGAAGTTATTCGTCAAACAAGTATGTTACCTTCAGTTTGTGGTCGTGTTTGTCCTCAAGAAAGACAATGCGAAGGTCAATGTGTTTTGGGTATCAAGGGTGATGCTGTTGCTATCGGTGCTTTAGAAAGATATGTTGGTGACAACACAAGACCTGCAAAAGCAGAAATTAAACCTTCAGGCAAAAAAGTTGCCGTTATTGGTTCAGGTTGTGCAGGTATTACTGCTGCAGCTGATTTAAGAAAAGCAGGTCATGAAGTTGTTGTATTTGAAGCACTTCACCAATTCGGTGGTGTGTTAAGATATGGTATTCCACCATTCAGACTTCCTCGTGTAGTATTGGATAGAGAAATTACATCACTAAAAGAAATGGGTGTTGAGTTTCACAAAAATGTTATTGTTGGTAAGTCAATCACTATTAAACAACTTGAAGAAGACGGTTTTGATGCAATATTCATTTGCTCAGGTGCCGGACTACCAAAAATGATGAATATTAAAGGTGAAAACTTGAACGGTGTATTCTCTGCAAACGAATTCTTAACTCGTGTAAACCTTATGCACGCAAACGATGAACAAGCACCTACACCTCTAAGAGTTGGTAAAAAAGTTGCCGTAATAGGTGGTGGTAATGTTGCGATGGATGCAGCAAGAACTGCTGTTCGTGTCGGATTTGAAGAAGTTTATATCGTATATAGACGTACTGAAAAAGAACTTCCTGCTCGTCTTGAAGAAATCAGACACGCAAAAGAAGAAGGCGTTGTATTCAAATTCCTTCATGCACCTTCTGAAATCATAAATAACGAAGGTTATGTTGGTGGTATGAAGTTTGAAATAATGGAACTTGGAGAACCTGATGAATCCGGCAGATGCAAACCTATCGGTACAGGCAAGTTTGAAACATTTGATGTTGATACAGTAATCGTTGCTCTTGGTACAGGCCCTAACCCTATTATTCAAAAGACATCTGCTGCTGATGGTATAGATTTTGAAACAGATAGACGTGGATATTTCACAGTTGATGAAGAAACAAGACAAACTTCAATCCCTACAATATATGCTGGTGGTGATGTTGCTCCTGTTGGAACTTCAAACGCAATCAATGCTATGGGTGCAGGTAAAAAGGCGGCTAAAGCAATTAATGAATATTTGGCAACAAAATAATTTCAAAAAATTAATAATAATAGCAATAATACAGGCAATAACTTTTATGCCTGTATTTGCTATTGATTTGGATTATACGGTTGATGATGCTATTCGGAAAAATTATAAAGTTGAACAAGGACCAAATACAAATCCTGTAGTTACTCCTGTTCCAAAAACTGTTACACCAACATCAGTTCAACAACCTAAAAAGTCATCGTCTGAATCAATGCCTAAATTACCTGCATTGCCTAAAACAATGACTCAGGCAAAACCTACACAAGCAAAAACTGTTCAAACAGTAAATAAAACAACAGTTAAACAACCTATACAAAACATATCTCGTTCTGCGATTGCAAGAACAACTCAACAAACTTATACTTGTATTCCTTTGAGAAAAGGTACAGAGATAGAGATTTCTAATATTAATGCTATATCTGACAAGCAAAAAGTCGGAACTAATATTGTTTTTGTTTCGGATAAACCTGTCAAAACTCCATATTATACAATTCCTCAGGGTACAAAGTTTGTCGGTAAAATTGTAGAATCTCATAACCCACAGATTATAGGCAATGGTGGGCTTGTATCAATAGAGGTTGTAACAATTATCCTTGCGAATCAGTATCAACACATTGATACCAGAATTACAAAGATAAATGATAAAAGAATATTTTTTGAAGATATAAAAGGCAAACATTCTTATTGGCGCAACACCATTAATAAAGGTAAATGGGGAAGAAATACATATAAGAAGATGAAGAAGCTTTCTTCTAACCTTGCTAAAGATAAAACAACAGTTATACTTTCACCGTTCACATTTGTATATGGTGTCGCTTTAGGTGGTATAAGTACGGTATCATCACCAGTTGTATCAATATTCTGCAAGGGTGGTTCAGTAAATCTTCCTGTTGGTACAAAATTTGTTATCAAATTTGAAAAAGATGCAAAGGTGAGAGTAAGTAACAGTTAAACCCCCTTTTCATCTGTTATTTATGATATGTTTCGTTATTAGAAATTTTAAATGCTCGATATATTTGTTCAAGCAAAATAAGTCTTGTAAACTGATGAATAAATGTCATTTTTGATAGACTTAGTTTTAGGTTTGACATATTGCGAACTTTTTGTGACAACCCACAAGATGAGCCAATTATAAAAACGATTTCTGAAACACCTGAGTTTGTTATTTGTTCAAGTTTTTTTGAAAAATCAACGGAATCAAATTGTTTTCCTTCGATTTCTAAGGTGATTATAAAACTTGAAGGCTTTATATGCGAGATGATTTTTTCGGCTTCGGCATCAAGTACTTTGTCTATCAGGTTTTCATCTTTTATCTCGATAGGTGTAAGTTCTATTATTTCTAACGGTGTGTAAGGGCGTAACCTCTTGAGGTATTCGTCTATACCGGCTTTTAGATATTTCTCTTTGATTTTACCTAATGCGATAATTTTTATTTTCATATTCTAATAATACCACCTAATTACTCAACAAGGGAATGAAATAATCAATTAAGAAGTTTATTTTTTATATCGGGGGATTTTATAGATGAAAAAACTTCTTTCAATTTTCGCAATTCTAATGCTGACTGCTCCTGTTTCATTCGGTGCAGGAGATTTTTTCAGATTTGATAATCCGATGATGGGAAATAATCGTTGGTATAGGAATAGTATGGATAGAGAAATCAATTCTACTATTAATGAGATGAATAGGCAAAATTGGTCAAATCCTTATGATATGTATAACAACCCTGTTTCTAAGATTTTCAGAAAGAATAATTATTCAAAAAATTCCGTAAAAGATTCTGATATAGAATATCTTTTATCCAAAATGGAAAGAAACAGTTTCGGGCAAACATATAATACTTTGGGGATAGAAAATCGTCTTGACAGGCTTGAGGCTCAGATGTTCGGTGCTATTCAGTCAGGGGATTACAAGAGCCGTTTGAACCGACTCAGACACGCTTATTCTGCAGAAGCAACAAGAGATTATAAAGCAAAAGGGAAAAAGGTAAATCGTTTTAAGGAGTTTTTCTCTACCGGGTATCCGACAAGTTTGCCTGCTGATGAAGATTATTATTCGTCGCTTAGAAATGGGGTTTATTAATAAAAAGAGGAGAAATTTCTTTCTCCTCAATTAATAATGTGTTGTGTTCTATTATCTATAAAGAGTAATTTTCTAATACAAATTCTATGTCCTTATCTCCACGACCGGAAAGGTTTACAAGAATTTTGTCATTAGGATTTTGTTGTGCAAGTTTGAGCGCATAAGCCACTGCGTGAGAACTTTCCAGAGCAGGGATAATACCTTCTAATCTTGAAAGCTCATAGAATGCAGAAATTGCTTCTTTATCATTAATAGTTACATAGCTTACACGCCCTGTATCGTGCAGATAACAATGCTTTGGACCAACTCCGGGGTAATCTAAGCCACTTGCAACAGAATATGCGTTTGCAGGATTACCTTCGCTATCTTGTAATAACAGGCATTTGAACCCATGTATGATACCTTCTTTGCCATAAGTTATACTTGCTGCATTTTCTCCGACTTTTTCACCTTTTCCCATTGGTTCTACACCATAGATTTTTACATTTTTCTCGTTTAAAAATCCGTTAAAAATACCGATAGCGTTTGAGCCTCCACCAACACAAGCAACAACATGGTCAGGCATATCTCCTGTCATCTCTAGGATTTGTCTGTGTGCTTCTTTGCCGACTACGGTTTGGAAATGTTCAACAATCATTGGGAATGGATGTGGGCCAACAACAGAACCTATTGTGTATAATGCTGTTTCGTATTCTTTTGAGTATGCAATAAATGCTTCATCTACAGCTTCTTTTAGGGTCATTGTTCCACTTTTTACAGATACAACATTTGCCCCTAATATTTTCATTCTCTCAACATTAGGTTTTGCTTTTTGGATATCTGTTTCGCCCATATAGATATCACATTCAAGCCCCAACAAGGCTGCTGCTGTTGCAGTAGCTACACCATGTTGCCCTGCACCTGTTTCTGCAATAATTTTTGTTTTTCCCATTCTTTTTGCAAGCAGGGCTTCACCAAGGCAGTGATTAATTTTGTGTGCGCCTGTATGATTCAGGTCTTCTCGTTTTAGATAAATCTCTGCACCGTATTTTTCTGATAGGTTTTTTGCGAAATATACAGGGCTTGGGCGTCCAACATAATATTTTAATAAATCGTTTAGTTCTTGGTTGAAGATAACATCATCTTTAAGCTTCATAAAACATTCTGTTATTTTTTTAAATTCGGCTTTTAGTCCTTCAGGCAAATATTGTCCACCGTAATTGCCGAAAAATCCTTCTTGAGTAGGTAAAATGTTGTTAATTGTTGTTTCCATAATTAGAATCCTCCATAAAATGCTTTGTTATAACCGAGTGCTTATCCTTGAGAATTTTAGAACCTCTGGTAACTTTGCAAAGACTTACATTTAGTTCTTTAACAATGTCCCGTTGGGTTCTGCCTTCTGCTAACATAGACAGGATTCGCCATCGTTTTGACAAAGCCGACATTTCGGATTCGGAAAGCATTTCGTTTAGAAACGCTTGAACTTCTTCTTGCGAATTTAGACTAATAATAAAATTGGTAATTTCTTCAATGTTACTGTTCATAGAAACAAAAATATTATAAACAAATGTTACTGTCAATAGTAACATAGTTAAATTGTTAAAAAATTTTTACAAGAATCTTTTAAAACACCATGAGCACTTGCATGGAAAAATTTTAGAGGTAAAATAAAAGAAGTCGAAAATAAATTGTCCAAGTTTGGAATCTTGGATAGAAAGAAGGTAATCATGAAAAAAGGAATACATCCTGATTATAAAAAAACTGTTATCAAATGTGTTTGTGGTAACGAAATAGAAACAGCATCTGTTGCAGAAAACATCACAGTTGAAATTTGCAACAACTGCCACCCTTTCTATACAGGTCAACAAAAAATTCTTGACTCAGAAGGTAGAGTTGAAAGATTCAAAAAACGTTACGGACAAAAATAGTAACAGTTTAATGTTAAGATTTTACAGAAAAGAGATTGGTTTTTATCAGTCTCTTTTTTATTATATAAAGTTTTATAATAGTTCTTTAAGTATAAATAACAATTTTACATTCACCCTCTCTCTATGTTAGAATTAATCAAGGAGTATAATTATTTATAAAAAAGGGAGAGGGTATGACTCATAATAATAAACCGGAAGTCAGACTTATTGCAAAGCCTGATAATCTTTTGAGAACAATATACACAGCTTGTAGAACTTGTTATAGCGCAGATTCTCCGTTAAATATTTTTGACTGTGATGCTGATGACGAAAAGATGTTAAAACTTATATCTCGAGTAGTTTCTTCCGGACATTATTCTACAATAGAACATATACAAGTTAGTTTTGCTATCTCAAATGTATCAAGAGCATGCACTCACCAACTTGTAAGACATCGTCACATGTCTTTTTCTCAAAAATCTCAAAGATATGTGAAAGAAAAAGGACAATTTGATTATATTATTCCACCGACTATTGAACGTAATCCTGAATTGAAACAAAAATTTGAAGAGTTTATGCAAGATATCTCAAATAAATATCTTGAGTTTACAGAAGCAGGGATTCCTGCAGAAGATGCGCGTTTTGTTCTTCCAAACGCAACAGCAAGTTCAATGGTTGCATCACTAAACCTTAGAGAGCTTATTCACTTGGCTAATTTGAGATTATGCACAAGAGCCCAATACGAAATCCGTTTATTGGTAAAAGGTATGTGTGATGAACTTGTTAAGCAAGAGCCTTGGCTAAAAGATTATCTTGTTCCAAAATGCGAGCGTTTAGGTTTTTGTGACGAGGACAAATGTTGTGGCAGAATGCCTAAAAAAGAGGAAGCTATAAATGGGGGTGCCAAATAAACAATACAGACCCTATATACTAATGACAATCGCAGGTGTAATGTTTGCTATATGCCTGTTTGTTTTCAAGCCTGTTATAAAAATGGCTGAGTTATATACTCTTTTTGCAAGGGTTCAGCCTGACACATTGAAGCCTATACTTGATTTTGGGGCAGAGCATTTTGTTTTGTCAAATGTTGTTCCTGCGATTCCAAGTCTTGAGCTTGCAAATCTTCCACTGATTGCTGATATCGGGCTATGTGGACTGATAGTATTTCTTACAACGTTTGTATCTATTGTTATTCCTAATATTTTTATAGATTTTTCTTTAGGATTAATTATGATATTTGGTTATTGTCTGTTTTGTGTTACAACAAGCCGTTTTGCACATATATGGATTCCGATTGTATGGCCTGTTTTGATACAAACTTTTGTACTATCAATTTTGACAACTGTAAAAACTGCGATGAAACAGACAAAACTAATCAATAATGTTAAATTATTTGGTTACGATATAAACCAATTTCCAAATTCAATACCTTTTATCAAAAACATTATTCAACAACCTAGAAAAACTGATATTACACTATGTTGTTTCAAACTTCGTGTTGCTCAACTTTATTTAGATGATACTTCAGCAAAAGAGATTGTTAGCAAGATAAACGAAGTGTTCAAGATAGTTATAGATGGTGTTCTAAAGCATGACGGAATCCTTGATAAAACCAGTAATAATACAATTATAGCGTATTGGTTGGGTGAGAATAACGCAATTAATGCAATAAAAGCAGTTAATGAAATAAACAGTTTGGTTAAATCAGATAATATAAAAATCTCTTGTGGTATGGATACAGAATATTCTATATTCGCAATTCTTGGTTCTGAAAATTTTGCTAATTATACTGTTTTGGGCAATATCTCTGATATCGCTGCAAGGCTTGAAAATGCTTGTATTTTTCACAGTACAAAACTGTTGATTTCAGAAAATACGATTAATTGTGTTCAAAACAAAGTGACTGCCAAACGGAAAGGCAGTATAAGTGTTCATAGTGTGAATCCACAACTTAATTTTTATGAGTTTGAGGGGTTTGTAGAAAATGATTAATTTCGATTATCTGACACTCAAAGCGTTTGTAGAAGAAAATATTGATTTTTTAATAGATTCTAGACTACAAAAAATTCAACAACCGACAAGACGTGATTTTATATTTTCTTTTAGAAGCCGTCAAGGTGGTAAGAAGATGTATGTTAATATTAATCCGTCTTTTTTCCATTTATGCTTTGCAAACGAACAAACTATAACAAGACGGGATATAACATTTCCGAAACAACCACCTATGTTTTGTATGCTGTTGAGGAAGCATATAGAAGGCGCTAAGGTTTTAGATGTCAGAGTCCCTTATTATGAGAGAATCCTTGAGATAGATTTCAAATCCTCGAACGAATTTGATGAAAATATTAATCTAACTCTTGCAATAGAGATGATGGGCAAGTATTCAAATGTTATTTTGTACAATTCTGATACGAAGATAATTTTAGGTTGTGCGCATAATGTTGGTTCAGAAAAGAGCAGAGAAAGAGAAGTTGCAGGGACTCTGCCTTATGTTTATCCACCTGAACAAAAGTACAAAAAAGATATTTTGCGATATAACGGAGAGATTAATTATGAAACCCTAAATCAAGATTTTTTAGGAATTTCAAAAAGTTTTCAAGAGCTTGTAAAAGACAAACCCCTTGAAAAAATAAAAGATTATGTAGAAGGTCAAAACATTTCTCCAGCGATAGACGGTGATAAGTTTTCTTTGTATTCAGAACTTTTGTCTAATCCTGTGTTGCAAAACAGTGTTAATGAGATGATTGATGAATATTTTTCTAGAGAGCAAGAGAGAGTGATATTTAAACAGCTTTCGCAAAAATTACAAACTATAATAGGTGGAAAATATAAAAAGGTTTGTAATTCTTTGAAGAAAATTAGTTATCAAATCGCAAAAAAAGATAAAGGGGAGGTTTATAAAAAATATGGTGATTTAATCCTCGCAAATCTTTATAACGCAAAAGATTTTTCTCAAATAATTACTGTTCAGGACTGGGAAGCAGATAAAGAGATGGTTATTCCTTTAGATGAAACAAAAACATTGAAGGAGAATGCATCAAAGTATTATAAATTATATGCAAAATCTAAAGATTCTAGAGAAAAATTAGCAGAATTGGAATACGGCTTGAGGGTTGAAAAAGAGTATATAGAACAAATAAAATATTCTATTGATAAAGCCGAATCAATATCTATATTAAAAGAGATAGATTCCGAAATATCATCTAACACTACTCCTAACAAAAAAGAACATGATAGTCCTGTAGAAGCTATAGAGATAAACGGGTTCAAAGTATATATCGGCAAAAATAATCGTCAAAATGATATGATAGTTTCAAAACTTTCAAGAGGTGAGGATTATTGGTTCCATACCCAAAATTGCGCAGGCTCACATGTTTTGTTAAAAGTTCCTGATTCTAATGAACCTGATGACCAAACTATATATGAATGTTGTAAATTGGCAAAAAAATATTCAACAGCATCAGACTCAACCAAGATAGGGGTTATTTATACTAAACGCAAAAACCTTAAAAAACCACCAAAAGCTAATCTTGGATATGTTACTTACAAAAACGAAAAAGAAATCATTGTTGGTTTGGATTAAGATAGATAAGCATAGTAAACGGTTCTGAATGACGAAAGTCTTGACAAACACTGGTTTACGAATTCTAACTTCACTCCCCCAGCCCCTCTAAAGAATAAAGGGAGTCTGTAAGTTGGCTATGTCTGAAGAAACTGTCTGTAAAATTTTACTGCTCGGGAAAATTTTAATGAAAATAGGTCAAATTGTCCCTAAATTTTACCGTTCGGTAAAAATGTTGCAATTTCGAGGTAAAATTAGTATAATTTTACCGAGAGGTAAAATTTATGCAAATAGATAATATCGAAGAATTAGGTAATTATATAAAGCAAACAAGAAAATCTCAAGGTCTAACACAGGCAGAGTTAGCAATGACAGCAAATGTCGGTGTCAGATTTTTGGTTGATTTAGAGAATGGCAAAGAAACTGCACAAGTCGGGAAAGTTTTGAAAATTTGTCAAATGTTGGGATTAAAATTAGATTTGCAAGCAAAATAGGAAATATAAATGCAAGATTTATTAAATGTTTACTTGAATAATGATTTGATTGGTTATTTAAACAAAGATGATAATGGTGGCTTTTCTTTTCAATACGATAAAGATGCAGAACAACCGTTATCAATTAGTTTGCCTTTAAGAGAAGATTCGTTTACCAATAAAGAATGCAGAGGGTTTTTTAACGGTTTATTGCCTGAAAGTGAACAAGTTAGAGTTAATATCGGAAAAAGATACGGTATTAACCCAAAAAATGATTTTTCGATACTTAATGCAATAGGTTATGACTGTGCAGGGGCAGTGTCATTTTTTAAAGATATGCCGAAAAATTTAAAAGAATTTTATAAACTTGAAGGGCAAATATTAACAGATGATGAACTTGAAAAGTATATCAAGGAATTGCCAAGAAAGCCTTTAGCTTTAGGTTCTGACAAAAGATTATCTCTCGCAGGTGCACAGGATAAAACAGCAGTTATTTTAATTGATAATAAAATTGCATTACCTGATAGTAATGTTCCTTCAACTCATATATTAAAACCTGCTATAGACGGTTTTTTAGAATCAATCGAAAATGAATACATTTGTATGAAGGTTGCAGAAAAACTTGGTATTCAAGTTCCTGTCGTGCATATTGATAGTGTAAATGATACAAAATACTTTTTGATAGAAAGATATGATAGAGTAATTGCAGATGAAACAGTAAAAAGAGTTCATCAAGAAGACTTCTGCCAAGCCTCAAATATCCCGAGTGCTTATAAGTATCAAGCAGAAGGTGGAGTTGATTATAAGATGTGTATTGATATCCTCAAAAAGACTACAACTCCTGCAAGTGCAATTAAACGATTTATTGATTTGATGATATTTAATTATCTTATTGGTAATAATGACGCACATGGCAAAAACTTTTCGTTATTGCATTATGCTAACGATAATATTGTTTTTGCACCTGCTTATGATATTTTATGCACCAGTGTATATCCTGAATTGTCAAACAAAATGGCAATGAAAATCGGTGGATATTATGAAGCCTCAAAGATTTATCCAAGACATTTTGAAAGAATGTCAAAAGAATTGGAAATAAGTAATACACAAATTAAAAAAGTACTCAAAAAACAATGTGAAATTTTACCGGATATTGTAAAAGAAGTTTCAAATAGTTTTGATAATAATATAGAAATTTTAAAAGTTGTAACACAAAATTGTCAAAGAAATAAGAAAAATTTTGAGTTTTAAACAAAAATAAATCAGCCGAGATGGATTCATCTCGGCTGATTCTATATTTAATAACTAAAATGTTATTATGCTTTAGCAGCTCCTGATTTTTCGATAATTTCTTTTTCGATGTTAGCAGGAACTTGTTCGTAGCATTGGAATTCCATAGAGAATGTACCACGACCTTGAGTTTTTGAACGGATATCAGTTGCATAACCGAACATTTCAGCCAATGGAACAAGAGCTCTGATTTTTTGAATTCCGGTACCTTCGATGATTTCCATACCTTCAACACGTCCACGACGAGAAGAAATATCACCGATAATATCACCTGTATTTTCTTCAGGAACTTCGATTTCAACTTTCATCATAGGTTCAAGAATACAAGGTTTAGCTTTTCTAGTACCTTCTTTGATAGCCATAGAACCGGCAATTTTGAATGCCATTTCAGAAGAGTCAACTTCGTGGTATGAACCATCGTATAATGTTACCTTAACATCAATCATTGGGAATCCTGCTAAGATACCACCTTCAAGAGCTTCTTCCATACCTTTTCTTGCAGGTTCGATGTATTCTTTAGGAATAGCACCACCAACGATTTTGTTTTCAAATACGAATCCTGCATTTTCTTCTGCCGGTTCGATTTGAATTTTAACATGACCATATTGACCTTTACCACCTGATTGTCTGATGAATTTAGAATCTTGGTCTGCGTTGCCTCTGATTGTTTCACGATAAGCAACTTGTGGTTTACCAACATTAGCATCTACTTTGAATTCTCTTAATAGACGGTCAACGATGATATCAAGGTGAAGTTCACCCATACCGGAAATAATTGTTTGACCTGTTTCTGTATCAGATTTAACTCTGAATGATGGATCTTCTTCAGCAAGTTTTTGAAGAGCGATACCCATTTTATCTTGGTCAGCTTTTGTTTTTGGTTCAATAGCAACAGAGATAACCGGTTCAGGGAAAGTCATTCTTTCTAAGATGATAGGTGCTTTTTCGTCGCATAATGTATCACCTGTAGTAGTGTCTTTCAAACCAACTGCTGCGCAAATATCACCTGCATAAACTTCTTCTTCTTCGATTCTTTGGTCTGCGTACATTTGTACTAGACGAGAGATACGTTCTTTTTTACCGTTAGTAGCGTTAAGAACATAAGAACCTGATGTAAGTTTACCAGAGTATATTCTCATAAATGTTAAACGACCAACATAAGGGTCAGTCATAACTTTGAATGCTAAAGCTGCGAATGGTTCTTCGTCAGAAGAATGTCTTTCAACTTTTGTACCGTCTTCAAGTTCACCTTCGATAGCTTTTACATCAACTGGAGATGGCATTAATTCAACAATAGAGTCAAGAAGTAATTGAACACCTTTGTTTTTGAATGCTGTACCACAAGTTACAGGAACGATTTTGTTATCGCAAACTGCTTTTCTTAAACCAGCTTTTAATTCATCAATAGAAAGTTCTTCACCTTCTAAATATTTCATCATTAAATCGTCATCTGTTTCAGCGATAGCTTCAACTAATGCATCTCTGTATTTTTGAGCTTCTTCTAACATATCAGCAGGAATATCTTCTTCCTTGATATCTGTACCTAAGTCATTAGTGTAAATTTCAGCTTTCATAGTGAATAAGTCGATAAGCCCTTTGAATTGGTCTTCAGCACCGATTGGTAATCTGATAGGGTGAGCATTAGCACCTAATCTGTTTTTGATTTGGTCAACTACACGATAGAAGTTAGCACCTGTTCTATCCATTTTGTTAACGAATACCATACGAGGAACTTCATATCTGTTAGCTTGTCTCCAAACTGTTTCTGATTGAGATTGAACACCACCAACTGCGCAGAATACAGCAACAACGCCGTCTAATACACGCAATGAACGTTCAACTTCGATTGTAAAGTCAACGTGGCCCGGTGTGTCAATGATGTTGATTTGGTGACCTTTCCAAGTAGATGTTACTGCTGCTGATTGGATTGTGATACCACGTTCACGTTCTTGATCCATAAAGTCAGTTACAGCAGCACCATCGTGTACTTCACCAATTTTGTGAGTTTTACCTGTGTAGAACAGGATACGCTCTGTAGTAGTGGTTTTGCCGGCATCAATGTGAGCAGCAATACCAATGTTTCTAATTTTTTCCAATGGTGTCTTTCTTGCCATAGTTGTTTTTCCTTTTTATATTTACTAATTACGTATAACTATATACTAGTTCTTATTATAAAGTTTCGCACAAACATGTTTCTTATACAAGGAATATTAAGAATTTATGAATTTGGGGTTAGTGGTGATGAAAAATGTGTAAGTTTATGTTGATTGTGTAAACTTGCAAAATGTAAAAAATGTTTTATAATAAAAACATAGGGTGGTAGTTGTCCAAGCTACCAAATGACTCTAAGAAAAGCTAAATGGTTCTTATCTGTTTGGGTAAGAGCCATTTTTTGTTATGTAAAGAATTAAAAATACCATTATTAAAGTAAGATTTATATTTTCCATAACAGCCTCCTTTCATAGAAATGAACAACCGAAAAGCTATATAAATTGTGTCGTCATTCTTCTGAAAAGAGTCATTTTTACCCTATGTTGCACTGTCAAGGTGCTTTATAAATATAGCATAGTTAGTATTAAATGCGAATATATTTAAATATATTTAACAATTTGTGAATATTTTTTATTAAGTTACTAAGAATTAAGTGATTAAGTTATTAAGATATCAAACTGATAGATTCTGAATAACTTGAAAATTATATATTCACTAGTGTTCATATAAATTTTTTAAGTTTTCAGAATGACGAGTAAATTTACACACAAAAATTATTCGGGACAGTAGTGAAGGCGCAGTTGATAAATCTCTTACGATAGTTACTTTCTTATTAACCTATTAACTTAGTAACTTAATCACTTAGTCACATATTCACTTCTATATATAAAATTCTTTCTCATCTATTTAGATGAGATTTTTCGATGTTTGCTATTGTTTTTGAAATTCTTGCCGTATGACGACATGAGAAGTCATGTAAATATTGACTTTCGGATAGTTGACTTTTTTGAAAACAACATTAAAGACAACATGTAACGAAAAGAATATGAGGTAATATGACAAAAAATCAGTACATACAACAGAACAACCAAATAGGAGGGCATGCTTATGGGTATGGCAGCATCACAGGCTAGGTATCTAGCACTGACCGCTCGTAAAAGTAATGTTGAGTACGAAGGCCAACAAATTAACCAATCCAGAACGGCATTGGCAAACCAGACGGCTAACCTATTCAACCAAATGATGGGAATGAGCGTCCCAACACCGCCTTCTGTTGCAGATTACACCACTGTACAATATTCATTCAGTGATGGTTCTAACACAGAAGCAATTTCAAACTACTATCAATTGGGTAATTCAGACTCTGATTACAACTATGTTGTAACAACTTACCACAACGAAAAAGTTTATCAGGGTTCTCGTAAGAAAATGAACGACCCACAGGTTCAAGCGACCTACACAAATCGCTACACTTACAATCCGTCTGATGCAGATAACAATATCAGTCGTACTGTAACAAAAGCTGAACTTAATGCTGATGGTTCTTACTTTATTCAAGAAACTAACGGTACAACTAAAACTTACCGTCCGGTTACTGAAAAAGAAGAAGATCAAGTAAAAGCTATTAACCACGGTTTGGGTCAAAACGAAAAGAATCCTACTGTAAATCTTGCTAGTGATGATTTACGTAAGAACTTTAACATCGTTACAAACCCTACATCTGATCAGTTGAAAGAATTAGGTGAGCTATTTGGTTATAGATCATCTAACTTCAACAAATCTACTGCAACTCAAAATGTTACTAATGCTAATATTGGTACTTATACAGCTTGTACAGAGGCAGATGCAGACCAAATCAGAACAATTTTTGGTTCTGATGCAACACCTACATCAGTAAAAAGTGAGACAAAAAATTGGAATAAAACTGATGCAACTGGTTATAACGCTTGTACAGATACAGATCTTGCAGCTATTCAACAGTTATACGGTGCAGATGTTACTGATGCTACAGCTTATATGAAAAAAGCTGATGGCACATATATGACAAAAGAAGCGTATGATGGTTTAGATACAACAACTAAGTCTGATGTCGAAGTAAGATCTCTTGTTCAAAATTACTACAAGAGCGGTGATTACTACATTTCAGCAGCTGATAAAGCTACTGTTGAAGGTGGTGGTACTGCTACTGCACAAACAGTAACTCGCAAAACAATGGACATTGATGCAGGTAACCAAAGTTCATTTATTGACATTGATACAAACGATGCTGATATGGTTGCAAGAGCAATGGCAGCAATCGGTTGTACTCAAGAAGAACTTGGCAACTATATGTTGTTCAACACAACAGACGTAAACTTCCAAGGTTTTGTAAAACGAGAAGATGTTGAAAACATGAACAAGGATAGTCAATTCTATACAGTTGACAACTTCTCTAATCAATACTATTGGAATGGTACAGGTTATGTAACAGCTTCTGACATGGATAACAAAGTTGAAGGTGCGACATTATATGTTCCTGAAAACAAGAAAACAGGTATTGGTATTGTTCAAGGCGGCGACCAAACTTTCTACACAGATGGTAATTCATTTGTTACAAAAGCTGATTTAGACGCTGCGTTAGCTTCTTACAATCGTTACTTAGCAACAGGTAAAAAAGAAGCTAATACAATTAATGAGATACTTGTATCTAATGATCCTGCGTTCTCTAACTATACTCAGGTTGGTAACTGCCAATTGTCAGAAATATTTGCAGCTGATTTAGAACGTGATGAAGCAATGAATACCGAAATCATGCAGATTATCAAGGATATGAAGGGTGAAAACGGTGATAAAGTTGCAGCAGAAAACTTAGAAGCTTGTTTTGATGTTGATGCAAACGGTGACTATGTATATAAAGGTGGTATCTACAAGTTCCAAATGGGTGGTACAACATACTACACTACTAAAAAAGACTTGGATACTTCATTAGGTACATCAATCGTTGATAACAACATCGATGTTCAACAAGAAAAACTTAGATACTACAACGGTGTATATGTAGATACAAAAGTTGAAGATACTAAGAAAGCATTGTTGGAAACAGATGGCAACGGTAGATTCAAATCTATCAAGTTGGAAGATGATAATGTTCAATACACATTGAATGTTGAGTCAAAAACCGACGAAGATGCATACAATGATGCAATGAACAGATACTACTATGAAAAAGAAGTATATGAAAAGAATGTATCTGATATCAATGCAAAAACTGAAATTATTCAGGCACAAGACAGAACCCTTGAACTGCGTTTGGAACAGTTGAATACCGAACAATCTGCTCTACAAAACGAAATGGAAGCAGTTAAGAAGGTAGTTGACAAACACGTAGAACTTGGATTCAAGACATTCGGTGGCTAATAGTTAGAAGGTTAGAGGTTAAGGTAGATAGAAGGTTAGTAAAAATAAATATATTTATATACTTACCTTCTCCTCCTTACTCTCAAGAAATACCCAAAAATGCGGCTTCAATGTCGGTCACGAATTCAAAAGCTGCTTAGTCAGACCGGTTCAAAATCCAAAGAACAAGGCAGAGCAGTAGTTGACTAAATTAATAAAAAAGCTTGAGGAAAACAATGGCATACAAGAATGATGGTTTACTGGTTATAGCGAATAAGTTCGGAGCAGCTTCAGCAGATGCTAAATGCATGTTGTACGAAACTTATGACAGATTGAGAGATTTAACAGTTTCTGGGTCTGCCAGCTCAGGAACAGGCTTTGAGGCTTGTGGTGGCTTCCTATACCAACTTGCCAGCCTATTCGCTCCATCCTCTTTTATGACAACATTAGGTGGAACTCAGGCATTTAATATCCCCGGCACTTCATATTGGTCACCATACTCTGGTGGTACAGGAACAGTAAACGGGGGGTACGGAGCATTCGGACTTAGTGGACTAGGGAACTATTCAGGGTTCCCTAGTGGAGCCGCTAATGTTAAGTGGGGCTTGAGAAGTGGTTCTACTACCGGAGGCGCTTCAAGTATTAATGGTTTAATTTCCGGTTTAGGTTCTTCCAGTGGAACTGTTACCGGAGGCGCATCAAGTATATGTAGCATCTGCAGCAGCTTATGGATTAGGTACTGCTAACGGATACGGAATTGGTGCATCAGGTATATTGATGCCTCTTGCAGGTTTAGTATCAGGTTGGGGTGGTATAATGACTGCTGCAGCACCATATTTAGGTGAATTCGGTTTACCTGCCATTGTTATGGGGAACTTGATGCAAGGTACTTCTTCTGCAGCGTTATCTGCGTACCAAAATGTTTCAAGTAATGTTTTATCTAATGCCGATACAATCTTGTCACAAAAAGTTGCTAATATTGAAACTGTTTGTAAAATGTTAGATACACAAGGCGAAGTTGTAAGAAAAATGTTGAAAGAACAAATGGACGGCGACAGCAAAGCCATTCAAAACTTGTAATATTATAAGTGAATTAATAATGTCATTCAGAGGGCGAAGCCCGAAGAATCTCGTTAAAACCTTGCAAGAGATTTTTCGCTATCGCTCAAGATGACGGAAAAAGAATTATTATTCAGAATATCAAAACACAAATCATACGATAATAATTTTATCAGCAGTATAAAAAGGATAAAATGATGCAGATTAGAACTTTTTTAAGAATAATGTTTAATGATATATTTCACGAAAATGTAGTTTCAAAATCTATTTCTGCGCTTGTAAATTTTTGTAACGAATACAATATGTTTGGTGCGAAACAATTAAAGTATAACCAAAATGTGTCGTTAAACATGCGGGATACTAAGAAGAATATATTTTTTCAAAGTATCACCGGAGATAAAATAGACTGCCAATAATTATTAAGACATGTTACAAACATGGTCAAACATGCGCAATTATTGAAGATAACATGTTTTATAATATATGGAAGTCGTAAATTAGGTGATGTAAAATGAACGAAGCAATTATGACTTCCCTAAAACGAATAAGAAACTTCATTAATTTCACAAGATCATTTTTTATTAGGAAAAATCCTTTTAAGATGTTGGTCGAGGAGATTGTGAACGGCCTGAAAGATATGTTCAGTGTTCGTCAAAAGCTTAAGATGGCTCAATACAGAGTTAATTATCATAAGCACCAGTTGATGAAAATGGAATCATTGATTGCAGAAAACAATGAACACACATTCTTGAAAGGCAAAAACCTCAACGAAACAAGGTAAGGTGTATCATGGGTTTAATTGCAGCATCAATGAGATTACAAACTTTAATTGCGTATAAGAACCAATTAGAGATGCGTATTCAGTCAGTAACAGAAAGTATGGTAGGACTTCAAAGTCAAGCCGATGAGTTAGTTACGATAGGTGCAGATTTAGATCCTGATAGTGATGCTCTTAAAGACTTGAAGGTTAAGAAGGAGCGACTGAACTTGATTGAAAAGAAACTGGAAATGCAACAGAAACAGTTTCAGACACAGTTAGAAGCAATTACTCAAGAAATTCAATCTTGTCAACAAATGGTACAAAATAATATCCAGAGTGGTATGTTCAGCTATACACTAGGTGGTAGATAATAAAATATAGCAGTTAAAATTTTTTCAAAGCCTCAATTTATTTGAGGCTTTTTTGATGTATAAAGGTAATTTGTAATAAAAAATAAACTTTTGTTACATTTTTGTAATCATGTAGCAAAAAAGTTTTTTAAGTGTTTTATACATGAGTGTCAACCAAAAAAGGAGTGTTCTGATGCAAAGTTACAATATTGACTTTACAACTGCTATACCGAATAATACAACTTTGAGAAAAGTGCCATTGGCATCATCTATGAAAGGTCCTATAAAACATAATACGGTTAGTATATCCAAAGATAGTCATGGTAGAGTTTATAAAAATTATGATAAACCTGTAACTTTAAATATTGATAATCAGAAAATTAAAAATGTAACAAAATTTAATGTTATTAACTATCGTGATGCAGTTACTGACAATGGTAAACTTTATGATATCTCAACTCCAAAGAGTGAAATCTCACTATATACACATGACGGTAGCTTTGTTCGTTCTTGGGAACATTTTCATGATAGACAAACTGTAAATATGAACGGCAAACCTGCAAAAGGTTTTTTTGTAAAAGAAGTGTTTGCAGACGGTTCTCAAAGACATGAACTTATAACAAAAACTTTTAGACGCAAATTTATGACCTTAGCCCCTGACGGGCATGTTGTAACACAGCCTAAAAAATCTTTAACAATAGCTACAGAACGGGTTATTCAAGGTGTTAAGAACTTGCCAAAATTATTGAAATTTCCAGCCAAACTTGGTATAATCAATTTGATTCGTAAGTAAGAGAGGTATGGAAATGAAAAAACAAATTAAGGTTCTTGCACTTTTGGCATTTGCTTTTGGGCTTGGCTTTGGAAGTGCAAATATTGCTATGTCTGATGCTTATGCACCTTCAATCGCAGTAGTTAATGTAGATAAAATCTTAAATTCTTCTGCTCAAGTTTCTGCATTGAAAAAAGATCAAGAAAAGAAAGCTCTAGAATTAAAGAACTGGTTAAAAACTGCTCAAGATGATGTAGATAAACAAACTACTCCTCAAGCAAAACAAGCAACCAGAGTAAAATATGAAAAACAATTAGCAGCAAAGCGTGAAGCTAATAACAAAGCATTCGCTTCTCGATTAGCTACTATTGACAAGAGCGTAACAAACACTATTTCTAACTACGCTAAAGCTAAAGGTTATCCTGTAGTTATCGCTAAAAGTGTAGTTATTTATGGTGGTACAGATATTACAAGTGAAGTTTCTAAACTTGTAAAATAACTGTAATTCAATATTTAACTCAAATAAAAAGCCTATGAAAGTTCATAGGCTTTTTATATTTCTAAGCTTAATCCAAATCAATCGGTTCTCTTTGAATGCTGTCTATCGCATCTCGTGCAGTATATACAACAGCTTCCGGAACATTGTCTATTGTTGTAAGCTGTCTTAGAACATCAATTACTCGTTTGAAGCATCTGACAACATCGCCTTCGCCCATTTCGACTTGATCAATAATATCGTCCCATTCTGCGCCGTTAGACCACATTTCTATTAGTGCGCAATAGAAGGAATTGATATACATTGCATCATCAATATTGTTTTCGTTTTGGACTTTATCAACTCTACGACGAACATCTTTGATTTTATTCAAAGTTTTGCGTACTTTTTGTGACAAAGGAAGTCCTGAATACATTTCTGCACGCATATCTTCGGTTGTCACTGCGCAAATTACGCTTGCAAGTTCAGCAGGTGTTAAGTCGTTTAAGATGTCAGAGAAAATGATTTCTGCAAGGAACAGTTCGTTTTCAGAACGGATTTGAGAAACGGTTTTGCCTTTGTCTGTAGGAAAATCATCTTTGATATATCCGAATTTTTCAAGTGCATTTTTATGCGAAATAAACTTGTTCCAGAAAATATCTCTTTGTATATCAATTTGTTTGGTTATCTGTGCTTCTCTTATCTCAAAGCGCTTTAAAAGTTCTAATGCCTTCATGTGTTTTTTGTACATTTTGCATTGGTTACATTTGCAAGCGTTCATTTTTTGAAGCTGTCCTTTTACCATTTGTTCAAACTCAAGAGCTTCAGGTGGGAACGGACGCTTTTTACCTTTTTCTTGGCGTCTTATTGTTTTGCAAATTTGTCTGTTATGAACATAAATATCTTTTATTTTGTTGTATTCAAGCAAATCATCTGTTGTTTGGTGACACCAACATTTAAACTCAGAATTTTCTGCGATTTTGGCTTTTACTTCTTCAAGTTGCAGATTTAAACCTGCAAGTCTTGAGTTGGAAGAAAAATATCCAAAACTTTTTAGAATAAGCTCTTTAGCCTCATCAACAGTGAACCGTTGAAGCAGGTTTGCAACCATAGAATAACTTGGTGAGAAACGGCTCTCAAGAGGGTTTGCATCAGACAAAACGAGTTCTGCGACTTCTTCAGGTGACTGGAACATACTTCCGACAATCGTAACATAGCCGACTTTGTCCATACCTCTACGACCTGCACGACCTGACATTTGCAAGAATTCGCTCGCAGTTAACATTCTGTGTCCTTCGTCTGTGCGTTTGCTTACAGAGCTTATAACGGTTGAACGAGCCGGCATGTTGATACCTGCAGCCAATGTTTCTGTTGCAAAAACTACTTTTATTAAGCCCTTTTGGAACAATTTTTCAACAAGTACCTTCCAACTCGGCAAAAGTCCGGCATGGTGTGATGCTACGCCTTGCAAAAGATATTCAATATGTTTGTTCTTGTACAAATATGGGTTTTCTGCAATATATTCATCAATAATTTCTTTTATCTGAGCTTGTTCTTGTGGGGTTACAAGGCATAAATCGGCACATTTTTCCATTTGTTCATCACATTTTTTACGAGAAAAAGTGAAATAAATGGCAGGTAACATATCGTTTTCGTGAAGGTTTCTGACAACATCTTTCACTACGCTTTTTTGTTGAATTTTGCCACCACGACCACGTTTAAATGTTCTTTTCTCAGGACGAATTTTTTTATTAAGAGTTCCCCCAGGGGCAAGTAATGGTAACAACTTGTCAGGTTGTGAACTGTCAAAATAATAAAATCTCAATGGTACGGGACGGAAATCCGTATTAATAAGTTTTGTTTTGGAGTGAACAGTGTTTATCCATTCTGTCAATTTGTCGGCGTTGGCAACGGTTGCAGAAAGAGCTATTATTTGTACATTGGTTGGGCAATAAATTATGCTTTCTTCCCAAACTGTTCCTCTTTGTTCGTCATTCATATAGTGAACTTCGTCTAAGATAACATATTTAACCTTTTGCATATTGTCAGAAACAGAACCAAAGTTTGTGCAATACAACATATTTCTGAAAACTTCTGTTGTCATAACGACAATTTGACCATCTCTGTTGAAGGACGAATCCCCTGTTAGCAGACCGACTTTATCGGCACCGTATTTTTGAGAAAAATCGTTAAACTTTTGGTTTGACAGGGCTTTTAGTGGAGTTGTATAAAAAACTCTGTCACCGTTTTTCAGAGCACAATGAATTGCGTGTTCTGCAATTACGGTTTTTCCTGCACCTGTTGGGGCACAAACTACAACGCTCTCGCCTTCAGAAATGCAATCGCAGGCTTCTTTCTGAAAGTCATCTAATTCAAATGGAAATTCGTACATTTTTAATCCAAATCTTTCTCAATACTTGTGTGCGACATGGGGTTCCTTACACCTATATTATGTCATATTATGCACAATTTCGCAAGTGATGGAGGATATGGGATTCGAAATAGAATTATTATATTTATCGTCCCAATATGGTACGACAAAATAAAAAACATGGTGCGATAATTCTGTGAAAAATTTAAATAATAGACAAAATATAATTTTTTGAATATATAAACAAACATCAACTCTCAAACAGACAAGAAATTGAGGAATATGTTTCTTCAATCGGTGATGTCGTTTCAAAAAATACTATTTTGAGAGATTTAGAAGTATTAGTGAAACTGAATATAAAAAAGCTGTAGTTATTTTTTATGAAAATAACAGTATAAATTATTTTAAAGAATTGTTTATTAATCAATATAAATTTGCTGTAGAAAAATATTTTTAATTCCTACGAGCATATTATAATTGCAGCGCCGATGACCATAATAATTGTGCCACCAAGCTTTTTCTTGACCTGTGTTTCTTTGAAAAACTTGTACCCGAAGATTACATTAACAACCGATGAAAGTTGAAATAGGGCAAGCGCATAAGATACATTCATATTCTGAAAAACATAATTGGTGGTATATTGCATCAAGCCAAACATTGATATCAAGCCTATAAATTGTAGCGAAGATTTGATTTCAGGAAGTCGGGCTTTTTCTTGTTTTAACAGTGCAAATAATAATGAGAATAAAAATCCGAAGCCACACCAGAATATGAACGAAATATTTATATCAGAAAGTAAAATAACTTGTTTTATCATAATAGCCTCAAGTGCTGTGAACACAAGTGCCATAAAACGATAATTTATGTCTTTGCGTTTAAAAAGTGCAAGTGAAAATTTTTCATCTGTAGTGTCGAATATAAAATAACTTCCCCATATAACAAGCCCGACAGCCAAAATCCCTACTAAAGACGGGATTTCGCCCAATAAAAATATCCCGAATATCATTGCAACAACAGACTTATAAGAATTTATAGGTCCTAAAATAGATAAATCACCCAAAGACAGTGCCTTTACCAGAAAAGCGTTTCCTAATGTCCCGAATAATCCCCCGACAACTCCATAAAGCCATATTGTATGATTCAGGCTTGTAAAATCGGTTTTCAATATCATAGGCAGAATCAAAAGACACAGCCCACCGTAAGTTATTGAATTGACAATAAATGTAGAATATTTTGATGTGAGTTTTTTCTGAAAAACATTTGCTATCGGGTTCGATAGGATTCTTAAAATAAGTGATATTATTACCATTCTCAAATTATATATAAACAATCTTACTTGAACAATAGTATATTGTCTGTCAAAAAAAAATCATTAAAAACAAATATATAACTCCTACTCTATAAAGAGGAATTACGAAAAAAAAGATAAAGAAACTTTCTTTTTATCCGATATTCTATCTGTAGAACGAGGTATCCTTATGTTTTCAAACAAAATTGATACATATACTCCGGTAAAAGATGACAAGCTCAAGTCACAGTCAAATCAGAATTTTGATTTTGAGGGTGAAGGGTTTTCGTCTATGCTTGAACAAGATGAAACTCTATCAGGAAAACTTAGAGAAACCGATGCCGAGCTTTCTGAAGATGAAGCTATTCTTTCTACAGATGAAGAAAACAAAGCTATTGCAAAAAAACGTACTGCAAAAGCAACTGCAAAAACAACACCAAAACAAGATACTCCGACTACAAAACCTGAAACAGATGCTCGTAATCTGTTAAAACTTATGGATATGACAACAAAAGTTAATATGTCTGCTATCCATATAACAAAAAGCAAAAAAGAACTCGAAAATATTACAGGAACCCAAACAGATACTCCGGAAGAACTTGCAGGGATAGTTACAAAACTACTGTCTGATGCAGGAATAGATAAAAAACAAGAGGAAAAAACACTTGAAACAACTGTAGATATCAGCGCAGGTGAAGGCAAAATGTCTGATTCCGAAAAGAAAAAGAAAGACGATGCCCTACACGAACCCAAGAAGAACTTCTTGAAGATATGTCTATTCTATCTACAGATGAAGAAAACCTTGCAATGGTTAATAAGGCAAAAGAATATCAAGCGCTTTCTGATGATGATTTTAGCAGAAACGGCGAAGAAGATATGGAGCTTCTAACAGAGCTTAAAAGTATTCATAACCAGTCAAGCATTGAGGTTTCAAGCTCTACCAAAGTTGAGAGTGCAGAGTCTGTGCTCTCTCAAATAATAGAAGAAAGTAAAAAGAAACTTGTTAAACTTAATGTTTCTGAATTATCTTCCAAAGATGTTGATTACATTATCAATCTATTGCAAACAGGAACAGCTGACCCAAATCTTGATGATGAAGAAAATCCGTCAGCTTTGTCTGCCAAATTCCTTGCTGCGCTTAAAGATTCGATAATTAATAAAAAAGTTTTTCGTATAGATTTTGACAATGAGATTTCTGTCATTATAAAAATAGATAGAGAAGGAAAGATTTCAGCAAATTTCCTAACCTCAAGCACAGAAATCGAAGAAGGGTTAAAAAACAACTTATACTTATTAAGACAAAAATTTGACGAACAAGGTATTAAATACGGAAGTATAGAATACACAGCTTCTGAAAAAGAGGCAAACATTGACTTGCAGGAAATAGAAAACATCATAAAAACTGCAACAAACAAAGAGAAAACGACACACTAAATATAAGGAGAGAATCACATGTATGATTCGTTCACAACGGCGATAAACACTCAGAGAGCAACTACCCACTGGATGGAAACATTAACCGATAACATGATGAACCAATATACTCCGGGGTTTAGAGAGAGTAAAATAACCTTCAGTACATTCCTAGGTGGTGCTGTTGTTGATAATCCTGTTAAAAACCAAGGGCAAGGTAAATCAACTCCGGGGACTTCAAACGAAAATGTGTTCTTTGAAGGTAGTGGGTTCTTTGTTACCAGAAACAGCGAAGGTAAAACTGCTTACACTCGTCTTGGAGAGTTTACATTTGATTCCGAAGGTGTATATAGAGCCAAAAACGGTGATGCTGTTCAGGGCTATATCCTAAATGATAACGGCGAAATTATGGCAGGCACTAAATCAATTAGTGCTGATTTATACGAAGAAACTGCTCTGAAAGGTGGGGCGCTTAGTATCCCTACAACAAATATCAAAATGTGGATTGATCCTAACAACGGTAAATTCATGGGCAAATATGACGAATATGAAATAAAAGAAGACGGCACAATATACGGTAAAGCTGACGGTGGCAAACGCTCTGTGCCTCTATACAAAATTGCAACTGCTAACTTCCATAACCCTAGTGGGTTGTATGAGGTTAAAGAAGGCGTGTTTGTTGAAACAGAGGATTCAGGGAAACCTGTTATCGGTCGTGGTTCTATCCGTTCAGGGTTGTTAGAACAAGCAAATACCGACTTCAAAGGTAATATGACAAACTATCAACAAGCAAAAGTCCAAATGGAACTTGTTAATGCGTTGATTAAGTCTAACAAAGAACTATTAGAAGAAGCGATGAGATTAGTAAGTTCATAATACTAATTGAAAAAGGTTATTAGTGTTAGTTAAACTCCATTTTAAGGTAGCAGGATTTCTGTTGCCTTTTTATTTTGTTTTTTATCAGGTTACGGTGGAAGTCCGGTTTGGTTTGAGTGACGAGTTTTATTTGTTATTACTAATCCTCACCACCAAACCATTCTGTTCACTTTGTTTTTTATCAGGTTACGGCGAAAGTCCGGTTTGACTTCCAATGCGTCATTCAGAGGCTTTAGCCTTAAAAGTTAATAAGAGTTAAG
>USCK01000002.1 GCA_900553205.1 uncultured bacterium
CGACGTTAACGTGTGGTTTCGTACGTTCATACTTTTCACGTGCCATGAGATTAATCTCCTTTTCTTCATGTATTACTACGTTAACTTTTCTAAGTTTAACTCTTTTTATATCTTATTCTATACTCTCAAATAATATTGTCAATCCTATAAAATTCATATAAGAGTTATGTTAGGGAATAATTAGGGTTTTAAAATATTAAGATTTCGTAACATGCGATATAAAATATAGCAATTTTTGGTCGAGTATATACTTTATATATACATACAAAGATAAAAGGATATTTATATGAGTTCTGTATCAAATGCAGTCTTGAATGGCGTAGCTATGGGACTGTACAACACAACAAATATTGCTTTTGGCGCATTAACTTCAAGGTCTATGTTCAATGCAGGTATTGACCCGTTTGACACCTTGTATGTAAACCTTGATAGTCCGAGTGGTTTTTCATCTTGGGCAGACCCAGCGTACGCCTCAAAAATAAATGTTGGACTTAATGCAGCCGGAATGGACACAACTTGGGCACCATTAACCTCTGCTGTTACAAACGCCTTCACAACTAATCCTCTCTTTGGTGGTGGATTATTCGGCTTCGGGTTTAACAGTGGCTTTGGCTACAATACAGGAACCTATATATCTTCAAGCACATGGACACCTTTAGGAACTATTCCTGGGAATAGCGGCTGGTGGTGCTAAAGCATTAACCACCTAAGAGAACAACCTAAATGTTCTGTCAACATTGTCTTTCGCAACAGATTTTAGGGTATCCATTTCTGTTTTGATAGCATTACGTTCAGATTCCATTGCAGCTAAATCTGTATCAAACTTTTTATCTTTAGCATCAATTTTACGCATATCAGCTTCATACTTAGCTTCTGCTTTTTTTAGTTCTGTTTCGTCAGATACTTCTTGTAAATTTGTATCTGTTGCGATATTTACTTCGTCATAAATTATTACACCATTTTCATTTACTTCATTGGTCGGTTTTTCAAAAATTATGAATCCTGCCTCTACTAAATTATTCAAAGTTGCTTTGCCTGTTAAAGATAAAGTTTTTTCTTTATAACCTGTAATTGAATTATCTCCATAACTATAGGCTTTTGTTAATTTATACTTAATACCACCTCCGGCAGTAACGACATCACCAATATTATAAGTTGTAACATGATCACAAGGAACATCCTCTATTGTATCTGAGAAAGTTCCAAGTCCTATCTCTGTAGTATTTCCTTGTGCATTAACCCAAGTTGAACCATTATATATTTTGACACGATAACCTTTTTCCAACAAAGTCGGAATATCTGCATCTTCATACTTTACAGAACCATCTGCAGAAATATTTTTAAACTGGACTTTTGTTTTGTTTAAAGCGTTTTCATACTCTTGATAAACATGAGAAGATTCATTTGCCATCTGCAATTTTTGCGCCTCAAGATTTTGAGCCTTATACTCTATATCGTGCATTCTTGCAGTTAAATTCAATAAACGAGCTTGTGATGATGATAAACCCAATTTTTGCCTTTCCTAATTGAACTTTGTAGCAAAATAAATTTGCTCATTTTTATTCACGACATTTATAAAAAAGTCTTTAACAACATGACCGATATATTTACAATATTTAACAATCTGATTAGCATTTTTATCTAACTTTACTTTTATCTTTAAAGTAATACCATGGAGATATGTTATATAATCCAAAATCAAAAAATGCTGGAGAATTTATTTCTGATAGCGAAATAAAAGAAACACTGGCTTATGCAGAAGCTAACAAAGATAATCTTGAAACAGTTGATTCTATTCTTGAGAAAGCTCGCAAAATGAAAGGGCTAACTCATAGAGAAGCTTCTATTCTTTTGGCATGTCAAAACGAAGATAAAAACGAAGAAATTTACAAATTAGCAAACGAAATTAAACAAAAATATTACGGTAACAGAATTGTTTTATTTGCACCTTTATACTTGTCAAACTATTGCGTAAACGGGTGTGTATATTGTCCTTATCATGCAAAAAACACACATATTCCACGCAAAAAAATGACACAGGAAGAAATCAAACGAGAAGTTATTGCTTTACAAGATATGGGACATAAGCGTCTTGCAATAGAAACAGGAGAAGACCCTGTCAACAACCCTATTGAATACATTTTAGACTCATTAAAAACAATTTATGGTATTCATCACAAAAACGGCGCAATAAGACGTGCAAATGTCAACATTGCAGCTACAACCGTTGAAAATTATAGAAAACTAAAAGAAGCAGGTATCGGGACATACATATTATTCCAAGAAACCTATGACAAAAAACGTTATGAAAAACTTCACCCGACAGGCCCTAAGCATAATTATGACTACCACACAGAAGCTATGGATAGGGCTATGCAAGGTGGAATTGACGATGTAGGACTTGGCGTATTGTTCGGACTATCAACATACAAATACGAATTTGCAGGATTATTGATGCATGCCGAACATTTGGAAGCCGTATATGGCGTTGGTCCTCATACAATTAGTGTTCCTCGCATAAGAAAAGCTGATGACATCGACCCTTCAAGCTTTGAAAACGGTATTGACGATGACACCTTCGCAAAAATAGTTGCCTGCTTGAGAATAGCAGTACCTTATACTGGAATGATTATTTCAACAAGAGAATCAAAAGAAGTTAGAGAAAGAGTACTTCATCTTGGAGTTTCTCAAATCAGTGGGGGGTCAAAAACAAGTGTTGGTGGATATGCTGACGATGTAGAAGATGCAGAAGATTCTGCACAGTTTGATGTAACAGACAGACGCCCACTCGATGAGATTATCAAATGGCTTATGGAATTAGGATATCTACCTAGTTTCTGTACGGCTTGTTATCGTTCCGGTAGAACAGGGGATGAATTTATGAAAATCTGTAAAGAACAAAATATTCATAATTTCTGCCACCCTAATGCTATTCTTACCTTAAAAGAATATTTATCAGATTATGCTTCAAAAGAAACAAAACAAGTAGGAGAAACCCTTATAAGTTCTGAAACAGAGTTAATTGATAATGAAAAAATAAAAGAAATAACCAAACACAATCTCAAAAAAATAGAAGACGGTGAACGAGATTTTTGTTTCTAGATAATAAATACACAAACAAAGGAATATAATATGCAAGCAGTTTTAGATAAAAAAGAATTATTAGATTTATATAACAAAGATTTAGATGAATTATTAGAAATCTCATCTAAATACATGTCCGATAAAATTGAATTTTGTTCTCTTGTGAACGCAAGAAACGGCAAATGCTCACAAAACTGCAGATACTGC
Organism: uncultured bacterium; assembly: GCA_900553205.1. Classification (GTDB taxonomy): domain Bacteria; phylum Cyanobacteriota; class Vampirovibrionia; order Gastranaerophilales; family Gastranaerophilaceae; genus UMGS1585. Next base: position 3,292 of record USCK01000002.1, read on the forward strand.
GCACAAAGCTCACACTACAGAACTGATATTGAAGATTATCCGTTGATTTCTGTTGAAGAAGCCAAAAAAGCTGCAATAGAATCAAAAGAACATGGCGCATATAGATTTGCGATAGTAACAAGTGGTAAAAGCCCTGATGAAGAAGATTTTAACAAGGTAATTAACCTAATAAAAGGTGTTAATGAAATTGACGGAGTAAGAAGTTGTGCAAGTATCGGAATTCTGACCGAAGAACAAGCAAAAGCTCTTGCTGATGCCGGTTTAAAGAGATTTCACCACAACATCAACACTTCTGAAAGCTACTATCCTTCTGTATGTACAACACATACTTGGCAAGATAGACTAAACACTTGCAAGCTTGTAAAAAAATACGGTATGGAATTATGCTGTGGCGTAATTCTTGGAATGGGTGAATCTGTTGAACAAAGAATCGAAATGGCTCTTGAGCTTGCAGAAATTCAACCTGATTCTATTCCTATCAATATTCTAATGCCTATTGAAGGAACACCATTTGAAGGTTATCTTGATAAAATTGACGAAGAAAATGTTTTAAGAACTCTTGCTATCTTCAAAATTGCAAACCCTAAATCTATTCTTAGATTCTGTGGTGGCAGAATGAGATTATCTGAAGAAAATCAAGAATTGGCACTAAAAACTTGTGTTGAAGGTATTCTTACAGGCAATTATTTAACAACAACCGGCAAAACTCCGGAACAAGATATCAAAACTGTAGAAAAAATTGGCAAAACATTGTTGGAGATTTAATGAACAAAGATATTGAACAAATTAGTGAACAATTAGGTAAAAAGACTGTTCTATTGCCAGATTCAACGAATGCTGATTGTTATGCAGTATATTCAAAAGAAGAATATTCAGAACCTCATAAAAAATTGCTTGTTGATGGCAAGGGATATAAACACCGTTTGTATTTATATAAAAAAACAGCTAATTCTGATTCTGATAAAGTTTTAACTTTTATTCTATTAAATCCGGGATATTCAAACCATATAGAACAAGATGAACAAATTGAAAAATTTGCAAAACTTGCAGAAAACAAATACGGTGCAATCGAAGTTTTTTCAATATTTACACTAAGAACGGTTGATGTTATAGATTCGGTTTCTGAAGATGCTATTTTTGATGCCGTAAAATGTGACATTGGAAAGAACGATATTGTTCTAGCTTTTGGTGATGAAATTAAACCTACAGAAAAATATAAAAATATCTCTAACGAAGATTTAGAAAAAATTAATAGAGTAAGACAAATCAAGATAGATGAATTGTTGAGTTTTCTAAAAGCTCTAAACAAAGAAAATATCTACACCTTGGAATTTAACTCAAATAACAAGCTTTCACTTACAAAGTGGTAAAACATATTTAGATTAATTTTTCACAAACCACGACTTAATTGTGTTTTTAACTCCATAAAAAGTTGAAACAGTTTTATCTGTCAATTTGCCCCAATTAACGATATGATGAGGAAACTGTTCTACAAAATCAGTCTTTGCAAACTTGTTTGTTTCCACAAACTCGTTTTTACACTTATCTTTTTGTAAAACACCGTTTTTATCAAACACCAGTGACATTTCACCGAATGAATCTAAATCTGCACCAAAGCTCTTATCTTTAGCCCAGCCTGTTGAAACTATCTTCACAGGTTCACCTCGTTTTGTGGTTTCCCATCTGTCTGTTTGTCTATGGTCATGACCACCTATAATGACATCAACTCCCGAGATTTCTGACAATTTTTTGTAATAATCTATATCATGCCGGTCAAATTGGCTATGTCCCGAAAACTCTCCTGTATGTGCCAATATAAAAATCTTGTTTATCCCTTGTTTTTCAAACTTGTTTACTTCATCAGTAACGGTTTGAATAGTTCTCTCCAAGTCCTCGGTCTTGATACCTTTATTGCCTTTTTTCTTTATCCTTGCTTTATAATCCACAGGTGCAAGTCCGATAATACCAATACCATTAACCACCTTGGTCTTAACAATTTGGTTTTGTAAAGGGTTGTTATCTGTATAATAAACATTTGTTCCTACAAACTTGTCTTGCAAACCGTATTTTTTAATTGATTTACTTAATCTTTTTCCTTTCTCTAAATCTCTGTTTCCTGTGGCTGTAGCGTCAACATAATTCTTCACAAAATTTGATACTATCCTTTCATTTTGTGGAAAACGATTGAATATATCACCACCGGCAAGGGTTAGGTTAGTTCCGTTTGGATTGGTTTTGTAAAACTCATCTCGCCCTGTTATGAACGAATCCAGATTCTCAACATTTTCGTGCATATCATTAAAATGCACAACATTAACCCTTGTAAGAGGTTCAGGTTGTACAGGTTTATGCCGTAATTGTAACCAGATATCTGTCATACTGGTATAAAACCCAAAATCATATTTTTTTGCTACCGAAGTTAAATTAAGTGTTATAATCTCAGTATGAATGAAACTAAACTAAAAAAGAATACAGCTAAATTATCACTTTTATCAAATTCTATTTTAATTGTGATAAAACTGATTGCAGGATTTTTATCAGGTTCTTTCGGGATTATTTCGGAAGCAATACACTCGGGAACAGATTGTTTGGCATCATATATCGCATATTTTGCAGTAAAAAAATCATCAGAATCACCCGACAAAAAGCATCAATTCGGACATGGCAAATATGAAGATTTGTCAGGGCTTATTGAAGGTGTTTTGATTAATATTGCAGCTGTTTATATCTTAATGGAAGCAGGCAGAAAAATAATAACAGACAATCACAATGTACTGAATATAGATATTGCAACTTATGTCATGATTTTTTCAGTTATCGTAAATATTGCTGTCAGCACAGTGTTATTTAAGGTTGCAAAAAAGACAGGTTCTATCGCTCTATATGCAGACGGTGAGCACTTGAGAACAGATGTTTATACCTCTCTTGGTGTTGCACTAGGTATGATAATGATAAAACTGACAGGGATTCATATATTAGACGCCATGATTGCTCTTGTTGTTGCTGTTATGATTTTCCATACAGGTTTGAAAATCTGTCAAAAATCTGCAGCTAATCTTTTAGATGAAGGACTTCCTGAAGCTGATATTGCAAAAATCAGAGAGGTTGTAAAGAGTTTTACTAATGAGGGTATTCTTGAATCTTGCAAAATCAAAACCAGAACATCAGGGCCAAGAATAAATATTGAACTTACAATTTATGCACAAGAAACAATGACAGTTAAAGAAAGTCACAGAATTTGCAACGAAATTGAAGCCAAACTAAACACAACATTTAACAAAGTGGATACAATTATCCATATAGAACCAACTCTAAATTGTTTAAGCGAAAAATAACTTGGGTTTATTCGACAAGGTATCTTTTCTATTTGGGATTGGTATGCTAAAATATTCTTGATATGACTTTACCATACGATGAATATTTTCAGAACTTAAAACAACATATTTCAACAACTCTTGAAAAAACACAACTGTACCAATTCAAAGGAACAGTATCAAAGCTTTTGGGTTTGACCGTAGAGGTAAAACTCCCAGGATTGAAAATTGGTGATTTATGTTATATCGAAACTTATGACGGCAAGAAAAAACCTGCCGAGGTTGTTGCGTTCAAAGGTGAAACTGCACAGTTGCTTTTACTTATGGACGGAACAGGAATTGGTCAGGGCAGTTTGGTAGAATCCACAGGAAATCCTATCATTATTCCTGTTGGAGAATTTCTATTGGGACGCCTGATAAATCCCATGGGCGAACCTATTGACGGCAAACCATTAGATACAACAGGGGCATTGTGGAGAGCCATTGAAGGGCCTCCCCCTGGACCGTTTGAACGTCCTATTATAACAGAAATGTTTTCAACAGGGGTTCGAGCTATTGACGGCTGTATGACAATGGGTTGTGGACAAAGGCTTGGTTTATTTGCAGGTTCAGGTGTAGGTAAAAGTACACTTTTGGGTATGATTGCGAGAAATTCTGATGCTGATGTCAATGTTGTTGCACTGATTGGTGAACGGGGGCGTGAGGTTAAGGAATTTGTAGAGGATTCTTTAGGTACAGAAGGTATGAAGAAATCAGTACTTGTATGTTCTACAGGTGATCAACCACCATTGATTAGACAAAAAGCTCTTTTAACTGCAACTGCCGTATGTGAATATTTCAGAGATCAGGGCAAAAAAGTTTTCTTGATGACAGATACAGTTACCCGTTGCGCAATGGCAGGGCGTGAAGTTGGTTTGTCTATCGGGGAACCACCTACTATGAAAGGTTATCCACCATCTATTTTCTCTTGGTTACAAAAAGTTTTAGAAAGAGCCGGCAACAGTCCAAAAGGTTCTATTACTGCGCTATATACAGTATTGATGGAGGGTGATGATATTTCTGACCCTATTGTTGATATTGTGCGTGGTATTGTAGATGGTCACATTTTCTTATCAAGAAAAGTTGCCGAAAGTAACCACTACCCTGCGATTGATGTTTTGGGAAGTATATCAAGGTTGATGTCAGCGATTGCAACACCTGAACATAAAGCTGCTGCAGGGAAATTGAGAACTTTGCTTTCTTTATATCGAGAAAATAAGGACTTGATTGATGTTGGTATGTATCAACCTGGGAGTAACCCGAAACTTGATATTGCGATTGAAATGATGCCTCAAATTAATGCGTTCTTGCAACAAAGAACTTCCGATATCGTATCTATGGATTCTACAATTAATACACTCGTAGAAATGATGGCTAATGTAGATGTGTAGATTAGTATTTGATTTATTACAACAGATGTGAATATGGAGTTTGAAATCAAATGAGTTGCAAGATGAAATCAAGAAAAATTAAAAGGAGATAAAATTATGAAAATTGTAATTCCATCAGCAGATGAAAAACTATGTGGACATTTTGGACATTGTGAATACTTTACTTTTGTAGAAGTTAATCCTGAATCGAAAGAAATTTTAAATATTGAAAAGAAAGTTCCTGAAGAAGGTATCTCTTGTCAAAGTGCTAATTGGATTGCTTCACAAGGTGCGAATGTTGTTTTAGCAGGTGGTATGGGAGGACGTCCTATGGCAATATTTGCTCAAAACGGAGTAAAAATCGTAGCCGGTTGTCCTGAATTAGGGATTGAAGAAGTTGTTAAACAATATTTAAACGATACATTATTAACAGGTGAAAACAGTTGTGGAGGTGAACACCATCATTGTCATGGGCATCACCATGAACATCAACATGGGAAAAATCATTGTCACCAATAATTAAATTCGTAAAAGTAAAAGCCGGAAGAAAATTTTCTTCCGGCTTTTTGATTATTGCAAAAAGTGCGATTTTAGACAAGTATAAAATCGTTCATATAAATATTGAATAGTATTTTCAAACCTGAGCATTTTTGTAAAAAAATTTAAGCGTAACATATCCAAGTGCGTAGCACTGCCGATAGGGAGATTCGAACTCCCGACCTACTGATTACGAATCAGTTGCTCTACCATCTGAGCTATATCGGCAAAACTTTACACTATTTATTATACTAGCAAATTTATTTTTTACATGGTTTAGATATACCAAAAGGAGAAATTATGAGTATCAACTTCACAGGATTCAACAATATCAAAATCGGTAAAAAACAATACGAGCAATTTGGTGCATATTGCAACCATAACGGTGAAATTTTACATGGCAAAAAGAAATATACAGAATTAAAATTTAACACTCAACTAACTAACGACTCAAAAGGTAACGATTTAGATGATTTCTTAAATCGTACTCCTAAAAAATTTATCAATGAACAAAATCCTGATAAACTTGATTTGCGTATAAAAAGATTTGATATTGCAGATACAGATATTCCAACAAACCAAACAATGTTCAATGTAAACGGAAAAGATTTAATTTTGGATAGCGATAAAAAACTACCTTTGATGACTTTTCTAGCACGTTTTACAAGAGAAAGTGCAAAGAATCCGGAACTCAGCGAAAACCAACAAAAATGTATGAAATTTGCAAACCAATCAATTTCTAACGAGGCAATGAATTATATTGATGCCAAATAATTTACAAAGCCTGCAAAGCGGCAATTTTCATTGTTTTGACATCAGGGGACATGCCTGTCCAAATGTTTATTGCTTTTTCAGCTTGATAGATTAGCATATCTAAACCCTCAACTGTTCTAAGTCCACATTTTTCAGCATATTGTAAAAGTACGGTCTTAATAGGGTTATAAACGATATCATAAACGACTGTATCAGGTTTAGCAGTCTTTATCACATTTAATTCTAATGGAGTTTCGTCCATAGCAAATCCTCGCATACCTATTGGAGTTGCATTAACAATGATTGAATATTTAGAAATATCTCTAACATTTTGGATTTGTTTTGCCTCAAATTTTATGGCTGGAAACTGATTTCGTAAATAATTTATTGCATTTTGAGAATTGATAATATTTCTTGTGTATAAATCAATTTCTTGAATACCTTTTTTTATAAGTCCAACAGCTGCGGCTCTAGAAGCCCCTCCTGTACCTAAGATTGCAGCACATTTGCCTGACAAATCAACATCTTTAGGTATTGCAGATACAAAACCATAAATATCTGTATTATATCCATAAAATTCTTTGTTTTCGGTGATTTTAACTGTATTTACGCAACCTGCAATATTGGCATCATCATCTATTTCATTAACGAATAATGAAACAGGAACTTTTAAAGGTATAGTAACATTAAAACCATTAAAATCATTACGTTTTAAAAATTTAATTCTATCAATTAAATTTTCAGGAGGAGTTTCTAATACTTCATAAGTCGCATCAATATTCATTGATTCAAATGCAGATTTTTGAATAACTGCAGAAAGTGAATGACCTAAAGGATAACCAATTATACCAAATTTATACATCTGATTTTTCCTCCTCATGAGTAACATCAGCCTTATAATCACAAGAACGATTTGAACATTCTAGCTTTTCGCCATTTTTCATAACACGTTTTACAACAAGTGAACCACATTTTGGACAAACATCACCTGTTGGTTCGTTCCACAAAACAAAATCACAATCAGGATACTTATTACACCCGAAAAACATTTTTCCGTATTTGGATTTTCTTTCAACAATTTGTCCTTTTCCACATTTTGGACAAGTTACACCTGTTGAGCGTACAAAACTCTTTCGATTTTGACAAGAAACACATTCCAAATACTTTCCATAAGGACCAGTTTTGATAATCATATCTCCACCACATTTTTCGCATTTTTCTTCTGCTTTTTCAGGTTCTAATGGTTTTACAGTATCACCATTTACATCTATAGGAAGTATTGTTTTGCACTCAGGATAACCTGAACAACCTAAAAATTGGTTTCCAAAACGGCTTGTCCTTATAAGCATTTTTCTTCCACAGTTTGGACAAGTTACATCACTTTCGATTTTTAGTCTGCCAGCATTTGCCATAACCTCATTTACGGTTTCCATAAACGGGTCATAGAAGTCTTGCAAAACCTTATTCCATACAGCTTTATTATCAGCAATTTTATCGAGTTTTTCTTCCATGCCTGCAGTAAAAGCATAATCCATAATATCAGTAAATTGGCTTACAAGTTGTTTAGAAACTGTTCGTCCTAAGAAAGTCGGAACAAGAACTTTGTCTTGTTTCTCTACATACTTACGAGTCTGAATTTTTGTAATAATAGAGGCATAAGTAGATGGACGTCCAATTCCGTATTCTTCCAAAGCCTTAACCAAAGATGCTTCGCTAAATCTTGGTGGAGGTTGAGTGAAGTGTTGTTTTGGAATAACTTCTTTTCTTATCAACTCATCATCTTTGTTCAAATCAGGAATCTTTGACAGTTCTTCTGCCTCATCACTGTCATTGTATAGCTTTAAGAACCCATCAAACAAAACTTTACTTGTACCTGTTTTTAAAGTACAGTCGCCTGCAGTAATCTCAACGGTCTTGTTTGCAACAACGGCATTAGCCATTTGAGATGCCATAAACTTATTCCAAATAAGCTTGTACAATCTAAACTGTTCAGGAGTTAAGTATTTCTTGATACTTTCAGGTGTTCTTTCAGGATAAGAAGGTCTGATAGCTTCGTGGGCATCTTGTACATTCTTTTTACCTTTTGCATAAGAATTTGGGGTTTCCGGATAATATTTTTCCCCATAATTTTGTAGGATAAAATCTTTTGCCATATCACGTGCATCATCAGATATTCTGACACTATCAGTTCTCATATAAGTAATTAAACCAACAGAACCTTCTTCAAGCTCAATACCTTCATAGAGTTTTTGTGCGATTTGCATTGTTTTAGAAACACCATAACCCAATTTTGAACTTGCTTCCCTTTGCAAAGTTGAGGTTATGAATGGTGCTGTCGGTTTGCGTTTTGTTTCTCGGTTTGTAATCTTTGAAACAACATAGCTTCTTGCAGAATCTTCTAAATATTCTTTTATCTTTTGTGCTTGTTCTTCGTTACCAAGGTCTAATTTTTCACCATCAACTTTGATTAACTCAGCATCAAACACTTTGCCGTCTTTTTCAAGTTTTACTGTAACTGACCAATATTCAACAGGTACAAAAGCTTCAATTTCATCTTCTCTTTCGCATATCATACGCAATGCAACAGATTGAACACGTCCTGCTGAAAGGTGGTAATTCCCTAACTGTTTCCACAAAACCGGTGACAATTTGTAACCTACAAGCTTATCCAAAATTTGTCTTGTTTGTTGAGCTTTTACTCTATCCATATCTATTTGACGAGAATGAGCAACTGCATATTTAACTGCTTTTGGTGTAATTTCGTTAAACTCGATTCTGAAAATCTTATCATCAGGTACTTTTAGAACTTGTCTAACGTGCCACGCAATAGCTTCTCCTTCTCTATCGGGGTCGGATGCAAGGTATATTTTATCAACTTTTTTAGCCATTTCATTTAATTTAGTAACGACTTTTTTCTTTTCAGGGATAACAATAAACGAAGGTTTAAATCCGTCATTGACATCAAACCCTAAAACATTTTTAGGAAAATCTCTAATATGTCCAAAACTTGCTTCAATCTGATAGTTTGAACCAAGAATTTTCTTGATAGTTTTTGATTTAGCAGGTGACTCGACTATTACTAAAGCCTTGCCGTTATCTGCTTTTTTAGCAGATTTTGTTGCTTTCATCTTTACTTCTTTTTCTTCACTTTTTTCTTTTGCTTTTACGGGCATTAAATAACCTCTTATCTTATAATAGAGTACCTGTCACCAACAATTTGTTCCAACTTTCCTTTGAGCTCTAGTCCAGTAAGTATTACGAGTAAATCATTTGTATTGATATTTGTCTCCCTCTGAATCTCATCAAAGCATTTTGGCTCTATATTTATTGTATAAAGAATTTTTTTCTCGTCAATGGTTAAATCATCACATACATCAAAATCTAAAGTACATTGTTTGATTTCCCAACCTAGTGCATTCAAAACATCATCAGATTCTGTTATTAATGTTGCTCCTGTTTTTAGAAGTTTGTATATACCTTCGGTGTTCGGATTAGTAATTAGTCCAGGGATACACATCAACTCACGACCTTGTTCCAAAGTAAGGTTAGCAGTAATCAAAGCCCCACTTTTTAGAGCTGCCTCTACAACTAATGTTCCATAAGATAACCCTGAAACAATCCTGTTTCGTTGAGGGAAACGGAATTTCAAAGGCTCAAATGTTGGATAATATTCAGTAAAAATAACCCCATTACCGTTAATTATTTCTTCATACAATTTTTTGTTTGAAGTAGGATAAACAAAATCAAATCCACTTGCAATTACTCCAATAGTTTTCAACCCATTAGAGAGAGCAAGCTGGTGAGCAAGAGTATCAATACCAGTTGCAAGACCGGAAACGATACAAATGTCTGTTCCTGAAAATCCGTTAATTATTTTTTTTAGACTTTCTTTTCCATTAAAACTTGCGTGGCGAGAGCCTACAACAGCAACTGTTTTGTCAAAATTGCAAACAGATAAATCTCCTTTATAATACAGTACCATTGGAGGATTGGATATTTCTCTAAGCATTTTAGGGTAATTTTTGTCATCAAAAGTTAATACTTTGATACCTCGCTTTTCAACTTCTTGATAGATTTTGTCCAAATCTAAGCTTGCACGTTTTTCAAGAAAAATGTTAGCTTTTTTAATATTTAGCCCTTCTATTTGTGATATTTCATCTTTTGAAACATAAAAAGCTTTTTCAATATCTCCAAAATGTTCATAAAGCGTTTTGATAAATATTGAATCTAAACTTTCTATAGATGACAAGCCTACCCAAAATTTTTGATTCATACTTTTTTCTTAATTCTTTCTACAAGCGCTTGAATTTTAGCTTTTTCTTCTTCTGGAATATCTAAGTCCATATAATCTTCAAAATACTCAATCGCATCTTCAAAATCATTTCTTGCCATAAATAATATACCAAGTTTTTTATAAGCTACTGCGAATTTTGTATTAACAGTTGTTGCTTTCAAATAATTTGAAATGGCTTTATCTATCTCGTTATTACCTTCATAAGATTGAGCAAGATAATAATATAGAAATTCATTATCTTCTTTATATTCGATTACATTTTCAAAATTAGAAATCGCATCTTCGTAATCACCAAGCTCAAAATGAACTCTACCTAAATCATAATATGCGTCATAGTTTTCAGGCTCTTTTTCCAAAACTTTTTCCAGCTCTGTTATTGCCATATCATATCTGGAATCTTCAAGATAAACTCTTGCTAACATGTGAGCAAGAACCATATTATCTTCCATTTCGTAAGAGCCTCGTTCAAGAGTTCCTATGGCACTGCCCAAATCATTGTTCTTGTAATACAAATCTGACAAATTTATATAAGCCTGAGGGATTTGAGGGTTTAATTCTATTGATTTTATATAAGCTTTTTCTGCTTGTTCAAAATCATTGAGTTTCGCATAACATAAACCCATATTATTATAGACTTCGGCATTTCCTTCATCATGCTCTAAAACAGTACTGAACACATCTATTGCTTCTTTATACTTACCTTGTTTATAAAACTCTAATGCTGAATCAGTTTTGACTGTCATTATAAGAATCCTCCGTCTTTTCCGTTGTCTTGATTACCCAAATCTTTTATTATTGTTTTTACATTTCCAACAGCTTCAAAGTTTTTAGGGTCAACGATTATTTTTATTTTATCTGCATGAATTTCTTTATCATTTTGTTGAATCATAGAACGACCTGTCATAAATACTTCGTTTATTTTTTTAGTAATTTTATCAGGATAACAAGTCATTTTAGGTGCTTTTGCATAATAATCTTGATAATAAACTTGTACATTACCACTGCCCATAAATATATTGTTCTTTTTATCGTACTGTTGATATCTTGCAGTTACCTTGAACGGAGAACCGTTATCTGTAACTGTTGAAGTCATTGTGTTACCGATAGCAACCATTTCTTCATTAGATGAGGTATAAATGAAATGGTCTGCAGTTGCGTGGTGTTTCGTTTGATTAATTTTTGCGTGTCCAACTAAATCAAGTCTTTGAACTTCACCATTTTTATTTGTTCTGACAATCGCTTTGTCAGAAAATGCTGTTACATCACGATATTTGATAGAAACTGTACCACGAGCAGTCATTACATTAGTTTTTGTGTCATATTCTTGTTCATTTGCGTTGATAATAGCAATAGGAGTTTTACCCTCTGTCACAATAGTTTGTGTATTGCCTTCTGCTCTGATAACTTTATTTAAAAGAGAAAATTTAAGAATATTCGCTTTTACCTCACGTTTTTTGTTGTTTTGGATTTGGTATGCGTAAGGTTGGTCATGGAATGTAGCTGTATCAAGTCTGTTATCTTTTGTGACTGAGACATCTGCTTTATCGCCAACGATTGTAATATCTTCATATCTAACTTTTACATCACCTAAGAATTTGATTAAACTATCTCTTTCGGAATATGTTTGAGTTTTAGATTCAATTATTAAGTCTGAACCTATAGTTACAGCACTCAAGAATAGAATCAACAGAGATATTATTATTAAAAATTTTCTTTTTTTCATTATTTTCCTCTTTTATTTATTAAAATAGTGATTTTTCGGTTTTGCTTGATTTTTTGTCACCTGACTCATATATTCTGGTAACGGTATGTCCTTTTATCAAAAAGGTAGAAAAACCTGAATTAACAACAGCTTCATCTGCAGTTGCAATAAATGTTCCTTGTCTATCTATATGAACATGTCCTTTTGCAGTAATAGTTTTGGTATCACTGTAATATGTGATATGGTCAGCTGTTACGGCGATATCATTTTCCAATACAACATAAGTATTTTCATACAAATCTATATTACGAGTTTCTTCATTATATGTTCCACGAGAAGATTGAAAACTCATATTAACTTTATTATCTTTGTAGAAATTCCCGATTACATTATTAAGTTTGGCAACTTTATGATCGCTTGAATATTCTCCAGTTTCGCCGAAGATTTCCCACGACTTTTGACCTTCTTTTGATTCAGTCAATATCATTCCTTTAACTTCAAGCTGTTGTTTGTCGGTATCACCCTTAATCATACTTCTGTTGAAGTTGTGAGTGATAACACCTGCAGAAAGAAAAGCCCAAAACAAGATACAAGCAATCACTACAAAAACGCCAAGATAAATCCTTTGCTTTTTTTGTAGTCTTGAGAAATACCTTCTATCTATCTTTGCAAGAAATTTCTTAAATCTTTCCATAAGGATATCTTAGCACAGGAAGAAGGTAAATAAAAGTTTTAATTAACAATAAAATTATCAGAACAAGTCTTAACTTTATTGCACAAAATCAGCTTTTGGTTATATAATAACAAAACAAAAAAGGAGAAACTTTTATGAAATTTGCAACTGAATATTTATGGTTTTGTACAGAACATCAAAGAGAATACATAAACATAACAGATGAAGTGCAGGAAATAGTAAGAAAAAGTGGTATTAAGGAAGGAATGGTACTTGTTTCAGCGATGCATATAACAGCAGGTATATATGTAAACGATGCAGAAAGTGGACTTATTGCTGATATTGATAAATGGTTAGAAGAACTTGCTCCTTTTGATATAAATTATAATCATCACCAAACTGGTGAAACCAACGGCGACAGCCACCTAAAAAGTTTATTAATCGGACACGAGGTTATTGTTCCGATAACTGCAGGCAGATTAGATTTCGGAACTTGGCAACAAATTTATTATGCAGAGTTTGACGGACAACGCAAAAAACGAGTTATTGTAAAAGTCATGGGTGAATAATTTACTGTTTTTTGTTTGATTTTTTGCCGATTCTGTCAGCCCAAAAAGTTGATACAAGAGGTATTGCCAAATAATAAATTCCACCCATAATAAGGGTTGGCTTGGCTATCTTTATACCTTCAACATATTTAGCAAGTTTAGGTGCGTCTTTATTCACTTGAGAGAATTTTTTAACGAATTTTTCTGTAGGTTTATCCAAGGCTTTATCCACAATATAACTTGCCCCGATACTCAAGCCTGTCGAGATTCCTGCGTTATAATTAAGAACTTTTTTTCTATCCTCGTTTATTTTCTTACTTCTGTTAGACTGATGTATAAATGCAACAGTCGATAATATATCACCCAGAACAGGAATGTGCATTGCATAGTTTGTATCTTTGAACTTGTCAGCCATATTCTGCATACAAGGTTTGTCCATAATCTTGCCTATACCTTGAGAGAGTGGATTCAGTCTTGCGCCACCTTTGAAACTCGGGGAAACAGTTTGCTTGCTTGTCGGAGGAGAAGGTTGTTTTTTAGTATTTAAAACCTTATTCATAATTGTTGGAATCAATTCGCAAGTGAGTGCAGATTTTGGAATCGTCATCGCAAATCCTAATCCCAACTTGAATAACTGTGCCAAAAACTGATATTTTTTTGAAGCCGAAAGAGATTTATCGGTTTCTTTAAGAACTTTTATTGTATTTTGTTTAAGATAAGTTTCAGGCTTTGTTTCAATATTTTTTATACCTTTAGCCAAAACCGAAGTCAGCCCGTACATCAAAGTGTAGTTTATACTTGCAGATGCTATTGATTTTGCACAAGCGAGCTTTTTATTCTCTCTATCGGTTTTTGGTGTAGCAAGAATTGATAAGGGTCTTAGTGTTGATAAAACAAGAGCACTCCCTGCCATAAATGTCGGACTTTTATCTGCTGCAAACTCTAACCCCCTATGCAATAGTTGATTTTTATATAAACTTTTCGTTGTTAAATTTACTTTCATCTGTTTTTATTAGATAACATAAATAATGAAAAGTAAAATTAATATAAACAATATTACACAATTTGTAAAATTAGAGCTTTCCGGCTGGAAGAAAATCGAGATTTATGGGCTGAGTCTTATCGGAATAATTATTTTTTTTAACGCAATTATTCTACACGATAGTATAGTTGCAATAGTATCTGCAGTATGTGGAATACTATATACGATAATTGCAGGCAAGGGCAAAATATCTTGTTATCTTTTTGGACTGACAGGAACTTGTTTTTATAGTTATTTGGCATTAAAAAATTCACTATACGGAAACCTGTTACTCTATATAGGATATTATTTGCCAATGCAAATTCTCGGGATTTTCAAATGGAAAAACCACCTAAAAAAAACTAATAACGAAATTATAAAAACAAAACTTTCACAAATAGAAAGAAAACCCGTTTTATTAATTACATTTTGTTTAATATTATGTGCTATCACGATATTGAATATACTTAAAGACAGTCACCCTATAATTGACGGAATAACAACTATCCTTTCATTACTCGGAATGTATTTGACCGTAAAACGTTCCATTGAACAATGGATTGTATGGACAATCGTAAACTTTTTATCAATAGTTATGTGGATTTATGTAGCGCTATCAGGACAGAGAGTTTATTCTACCGTCATAATGTGGGTTGTTTATTTTATTTTGGGCATATATTTTTATAAAGAATGGCGAAAAGAAATAATATAATTATCAGTTTATCCAACGAAAACTTTTAACATTATTTTCGTTATTAATATCACCGAAAATTTCAACAACAAATTTTCTGTATGCTTTATTAGAAAGTTCTATCCCCGGTATTTTGTTCAATTCATTAACCAACTGTCCGTTTTCTGAAAGATTTACCCCAGGGATTCTATTAAACAGAGAGTTTAACGACACATTTCCAACTGTACCAAATACTGTTGAGATTTTCCTTGATAGCTGACCCAAAACCTGCATATCAGCAACTTCTGTAACCAAGTTATATTTACCTTTTATAAACAAATTCAAATCTTTACTTTCTGAATGAATTTCAATTTTTTCAGCAACACCATGCGCAAGTGAGATACTGCCGTCAATACTTGAGAACTCGCCTGTCTTTAGTGGAGTAACCAGGTCTAAAATACTGTTCATTGTAATACCTGTAATACCACTCTTAAAGACATTTCCTGCTCTAAGCAGATATTCCATAGAACCGAGTTTTGGCATTCTGCCGTCTTTTACTGTGAATATAGCTTTACCTGAAAGTGTTTCTTTGCCTGTTTTTTCGCTTGTAACATTTGACATCAAATCTATTGTACCTGTCAGTTTACCGAAAATTTGGTTTGGTACATCAAACAAAGCTATCAACAATTCGTTTGCATTAACATTGTTGGCATTTATTCTAAGCCTTAATAAGTTATTCAAAAGATTTAGTTTTACATTCCCTGCAATTTTACCATCTGCCATAGCGAAACTGAATTTATCAACAGATAAAAGCATTTTTTCATTCAATGAGCATTTAGCATTCAAATTGTTTGCGCGCATATTCTTGATAGTTACGCTATCGGCATGCAGTGTCAGGTCATCAAGAATCATTGAGTTAAACATATTACTATCTGATACAACTGTTTGATTTTCGTTAAAAGTCTTTAGCTCTAACTGTCTTAAATCGTCCATCAAACTATTAACATCAAGATGTTTAAGATTGATATCAGCTTTTCTTACTCTGTATGTATCAGAGAATTTGTTATCAACAACAGCGTTACATATTACATTATTAGAAAGTACTTCACCTTTTGAACGGATTAAGATATCTTTGTCATCGAAATTCAACGACAAATCTTTGATTGTCGTATTCAAAAACGGCATATCAATACCATTAATTGTCATATCACCAAGAATTTTAGGACTTGTTGATTTTCCGTTGATTCTCAAGTCTGATGTGAATTGTCCATGTTTAATTGTTGGTTTTTTGAACAAGACATTGAAGATTCTCGCATCTGTAGGAGATTCTGTTTTTACTATCAAGTTATCAAACTTATAGAATTTTTTATTGTAATATGTTATCCCACCTTTCACGGTAACAAGAGGGAATATATTTTGTTTATTATTTTGTGAAGATATTAATTTGCTGTATTGAAAATGATTCAAACGAATAATGTTGTTTTTAATGATATCAAAATCGGTATTAACTGTTATCGGATTTTCAGTATCACCAACAGTTGCGCCCATATAATAAATACTTGAATTTTCTTCTAACTTGAAATCAAGTTTGGTATTTATTTTGTCCAAAGTTCCTGATATTCTTGAGCCTAACAAGATATCACCTTTAACTTTTATCGGATAAATATTATCAACATTCCAATACTTATCAAAGGTTCTCTGTACGAGTTTGGAGTTAATGTGGATATCAATTTTTGGTTTTTTGATAATATTTCCGATATTTCCGTAAACCAAAACAGGCATATTATCTACAAGACAGTTCATCTTATTTATAAAGATTCTGTTATTCTTTATAGCTAATTCACTATGAATCAATTTTAACGGAACATATAACGGTTCTGATTTAGGTGTCTTGCGCAAAGCATAAGTACCACTGATATTTTTCAAATCAGTAATAGCGTTAATCTTATTATTTCTGATTTTTGCATTAAAATCTGCATTCCCTGATTGGATATTGATATTATTCAGTTCTTTACGGAGTTGTTGAGGCAAGATATCAGAATTTTTACAGAAATTAATACAACGCAAATCAAAATTCTTGGCATACACATGCCCGTTGATACGGGGTCGTTTGAAATTGTTTACATCAATATCTATATTGAACGGATTTTGTTTAACAAATCCATATACATTTGAAAGTTTTAAATGCCCATGCCTAACATTAAGATTACCTGACAAAATTTTGATACCACGCACAGGTTTGTTATTTTTTATCACATGCCCGACACATTGTATTTTATCGTATTCAATATTTTGGACATCACCTTTGTAATGCGCCTTGAAAGCAACAAAACAATCATCAAACTCTTTGAATTTTTCTTTGGTAAATTCTCTCAAATTCATTCTTGGAGATTCTACAGAAATATCAGCGATTGATTCTTTGACCTTACCAAATACACTTATTTTGGACATATCATCTAAAACGCTTGCCAAATCAAGCTCTACATCAAGACATTTGAACTTGATTGTACCTTGAGCCTTTTTAATCGGGATTTTGTTCAGTACCAAAGAATTGTTTTTTAGTCTGATTTCACCTTTAGGAATAAGGTTTTCATTGAGTTTTATATTATTAATATCAGGTAGTTTACCTGTCAAATTCAAGTATAAATCAGCATTACCTTTTGCGTTTTGAATATCTGGGATAATTTTTTTCAACGGATTTAACATAGGCGAATCAGTCATTACATATATCAAATTCTGTAATGGTTGATTATCACCTTTTACATCAAAATTGATATCCCCAAACAAAGTACATTTACCGTCAATAAAGAACGGTTGATTATTTACAGTACCTGTTTTGTTTACAAAATGCGCCTCTTGGTCATTGAAATTCAGGTTTCCGGAAGCATTCTCCAAAACCAAATGATGAACATCATTGAACAACGCTTTTGTGTTCATAAAATTGAAATCACCCCAAATATGTGGGTCTTTCTTTGTTCCTATTACTCGGATATTAATATTCCCTCGCCCTTCTACCTCCATAATAGGAACAGGCCCCATAAGGAATCTTAAAATTTCATGCAGTGGATTCAAAACAAATTCTGCAGTTGCAAGATTTACGGATTTACTGCTTCGAATTTTTAAGTCAGCCTTGTTGTCACCGTAATCATCAATATCACCTGTAACATAAACCGTTTGGTTATCACCTGCAGGAACAACAACATCTATGTTCATTTTCTTTCTGATACATTTTATATGGATTGTTGCTTTTTCAGCATTTGGAATAGGCTTTATCATATACGCATCAGAAATATGTATATCCCCGTCCAAATAAGGTTCTGGGAATTTTCCTCTAATCTTCAAATCAGCTTTTGAATACCCATAAAACGGATACATTTTTAATCTATACACATTGAATTGAGGCACAACAAGAGGTGGCAAAAGAAGTGCAATTTCTCTGACATCTGATTCCGGCATATTGATTTCAAGATTAAATATCGGAGCATTTGATGTGAATTTATTTATTTCACCCTTCAATGCTACTGCGATATTCCCACCTTTCGCCTCAAAATTTGTTATCTTCAAATCGTTTGAATAAAGTTTGAAGTTTGACAAAAGATTAAATTCTTTTGGAAATATCATAGACTTTGCAGAATTCTTCATAATCAGTTTTACATTAGAAAGATTACCAACAAGATTAGAATTATCAGAGCTTAAATTTATTACCCCGTCAGCCAATACAAGACTGTTTTTTGTAAGAGTTTTTAATAAGTTAGTCAAAGGTGATAATTTAAAATTCTTTATATCTAAATTCACTTTAGAAGTCTTTATATAATGTTTTTTAGGAATTTTTACATCAAAATCGACTGTTGAATTTTCATTGTTGATAGCAAGATTATTTTCACCTCGTGCAATTAAACTGTTATATGTTTCTTTGTAATATATATTTTGACCGTTTAAATTTATCGGAAGGTTAGTATTTTTATCAAAAAGCGAAACTGAATATTTCTTAATTTTCAGTCTGTCCAACTGAACTTTTGTATTATTGTTTTCAGGAAGTTTTATCAGATAATCTCCCAAATACAAATCCTTATCCACAGTCAAACCTGCCTGAATATTACCTAGTTCAACGCTTCTTATATGGCACTTGCCTACAAATAGTGGAAATAATCTAAAACTGATAATCGGTTTTTGAACATCAAGAGCTTTTGAACCGTCTTTGTTCAAGATTTCAAACTCATCTGTTTTAAATTTTGTATTAATAACAGACCAATTACTCAATCGGGCATTGTGCAAATGTATATTATACCCTGTTTGTTGTTTGATAACAGATTCTATATTGGCAATATTCAACTTGAACAATAGTGGTACTGCTATTGCCCATATAATATAAACTATTAAAATTAAAGAAATATATATATAACTGTTTTTTCGCATTTTAATTAAAATAATTATACCACTTATTCATTCATATTTTCATACGCTATCTGTAGGTATTCTTTAAAACGCTCAATTTCTTCATCAGTTAATCTATCAACAAGCTGGTTCTCTGTAGCTTCAAATACTAAATCCATTTGTTTGATAAGTTTTTTACCCTCATCTGTCGGACTGAATATTTTTCTGCGTCCGTCTTTTCCACTCGCTTCGGTTTCTATTAGCCCTTTATTTTCAAGCCCATGTAAAAGACTTGTAACAGAAGGCCCTTTCAGATTAAGTGCTTGCGCAAAATCACGCCGTCCAAAGACTTTGTTCTTCTTAGACAGTCTGATAATTTCGCCCAAAAGCCTTGCTTGTTGGTTCGACAAGCCATAATGCAACAGACATTTATCCTGCATACATTTGACAGTGTGTGCAATATTTCTGATGAAAAAGCTACAAGTATTTTCTTCTCTCATACAAGAATTATATCACAAAATAGGTAGAATTCGACTAAAATATTAACTTATTTTTACTTTTTTAAGTGACAAAATTATGCACGCAATACTGAAAAATCTGCGATTTTTTCATAGTAGTTTTTCAATATTGTAAGAAGTGCAATCCTGTTATTCTTGATATTTTCATCTTTGTCCATAACAAGCACTTTTTCAAAGAAATTGTCAATTTGTGCATTCAAACCGATTAGTTGTTTGATATAGTTTTCATAATCGTTTGTGAAACTAACTTCTTTTACGCACTCATAAAGTCTCTTTTCTGCATCATCTACAAACAAGCCTTCATCAACCTTATCAAAAGAAGAATCTTTTAATATTCTTATAATTCTGTTTGCATTTTCGATTGTCATTGGACTATCTAAGTTTGCAATAATATTAATTCTTGAGATATAATCTGCCAAATCATCAAGAGGATTTTTAATCAAACCACTTTCTAAAACTTCCTTCTTGTAAGTTTCGCCCAAGAAGATTACAAGTCTTTGGATAAAGAATTCTTCTACATCTTTCTGAGAATCAGCTTGAACAGGTAACAAATCAAGAGCAGATTTGATTAATTCTGAAATATTGATATTCAAGTTGTTTTCAATAATAGTCTTGATAATACCTAACGCTGCGCGTCGAACTCCAAGTGGGTCAGAAGAACCTGTCGGTTTTTTACCTGATGCAAATACTGCACAAATTGTATCGATTTTATCTGCAATACCTACAACTTGACCTTCTTGAGATTTTGCAAGCTCACTATCGGCATTTAGAGGGAAGTAGTGTTCTTTTATACCTTCCACAACTCCTTCGGCTTCGCCGTTAAGTTTTGCATAATCAGAACCGATATAGCCTTGAAGTTCTGTAAACTCAAATACCAAATTGGTTGCCAAATCAGCTTTGCAAAGATATGCTGTTCTGATAATTGTTTCAAGGTTTTCGATATTTAAACTTTCCCCGATTTGTTTTGAAAGCTTGATAATTCTTTGAGTTTTGTCATAAACTGAACCCATACCTTTTTGGAAGGTCATACCCTTCAAGTTTTCTACATAATCTTCAAGTGTTTTTTTTGTATCATTTTTAACAAAGAATACGGCGTCATCAAGTCTTGCTTTGATAACTCTCAAATTGCCGGCTCTGATATTAGAGAAATCATCACCAATATAGTTTGCTATTGTAATGAACTTGTTAGTCAATTTACCGTCTTTGAACAAAGCAAAATATCTTTGGTGAGATTCCATAACCGTAATTGTAACTTCATCAGGAATTGTAAGGAATTCTTCATCAAAATTACAAACTACAGCAACAGGCCATTCACAGATATATGTAACTTCTTCTAACAAATCAGCAGATATTCTTGTTGTTGCGCCGATTTTTTCAGATTCTTGTTTCGCAAGTTCAACAATTTTTGCTTGACGCTCGTTTTGATCAACAATAACATACGCTTTTCTTAATTCGTCTTTGTAATCATCAATATTCTTGATTTCTACAGGTTCTGTATATGAACGGTGTCCACGAGAAAATCTTGATGACTTGATGTCTAAAATCTGAACAGGAAGTTCTTCGTTGTTGTAAATTGACACAATCCATCTTATAGGACGTGAGAATTTTTCATCGTGCGTACTCCATCTCATAAAATGAGAACCTTGAAGTTTTAGAATAAGATTAGGTATTTTTTCAGGTAAAAGTTCTTTTGTAGATTTACCTTTATTAAAAACTTTTGCATAAACATAATCACCTTCGACATAAAGGTCTTTAGGATTGATATTGTTTTTCTTGGCAAAACCTTCACCTGCTCTTGAAAGGTTGCCATTTTCATCATAAGCAATTTTTTTGATAGGACCTTTAAAAACTTTTTCTGAATCAGGCTGTGCATCTACAAGCCCTTCTATAATAACGGCAAGTCTTCTTGGTGTTGCCATAACATTTATGTTTTCAAATCCGATG
Organism: uncultured bacterium; assembly: GCA_900553205.1. Classification (GTDB taxonomy): domain Bacteria; phylum Cyanobacteriota; class Vampirovibrionia; order Gastranaerophilales; family Gastranaerophilaceae; genus UMGS1585. Next base: position 25,049 of record USCK01000002.1, read on the forward strand.
TTATTTTCGTTTAAAAATTTACCAAAACTATCTTTTAGCTGTTTAATAGCTGATGGTATAAATTTGTATGGTAGTTCTTCTACTCCGATTTCTAATAAATATTTACTCATTCTTAAAACCTCATTTATAAATCTATTATACATGAAAAATTTTTCCTGCACGAAACCAATAGCAAAAAATATATTTAGAAGTTTTTTATATATATGAAAATATCAACATTAAGGAAGGTATATCCATATCTATATAGAGAAAATAGAAATGTAAAATGGCGCAAATTGACTGACAGTGAGTTTGAGACCTCAAAAAATCAACTGCAAAAAATTGCAAACTGTTTTGATGAAGCTACAAGATATGCGCTATTAAATTCCACTAAAGGCAAGGAATATTTGCGCAATCGTATTCGTATTCAAAAGGGTAATTATCATTTTCCTGCTTACAAAATAAATCTGAATGTAAACGGCAAAAATGAAAACTTTAGAACATACCGTAATGACTATTTTAGTACATACAAAGATATTACAAAAGATTATGCAAAGCATAATCTTATTCTGACACATAATCGTCCGACACTTAGTCAGGCAATAAATATAGCTGTATGCAAAATGGTAGAAAAACACCCTAAAATGAAACCTTTTTACCTAAAACTGCATGGTTTTCCTATTATGAATAATCGTAATTGTGAATTTAACAAACCTTCAAATGCGTTTAAATGGTTTACAGGCAAAACTCCTATTGCGATAGGCGAATCAGGTCTAAACCTGACACTTAAAAAACATAAAAATGAAGTTTTAGATTTACTAAACGATTTGGGGAATTCATCGCCAAAAGATTATAGTTTTGTTGTCCTAAACGGTTTCAAAAAAATCGGAAAGTGTCCACATTCTTGGCATACGATGGCTATCACAAATGTAGATTCTAAAAAACAAACCATTTCTATTATAGATAAAAGAAGTAACACAATTTCTGAGATTTCATTTGATGATGTAGTAAACCGTTGTAAAGCTATCGTCGGTATTAAGCACGAAAAAGAAGTTTAGAAAAATTTTATGAACTCTACTGTTGGCTAATATATAAATCTTCGGTTGGGGAATATGAAATTCCTTATGCGTTTGTAACATGTAATGTGTGCGACATAGTTGTCGAAAGATAAAAGGAGATAATATGAAGAAAACATTATTAGCTACAACATTATTGGTTGCAATAGCAGTTAGTACAAACGCATCTCAAGCATTTTCTTGGAGCAGATTGAACCCTGCAACTTGGGGTACTTGTCCAAAAGCAGAAAAAGTTTGTAAGAAGGAAGAACCTTGCAAACCAAAATGCAAATGTAAAAAAGACAAATGCGACCCTTGTAAAAAACAAACCTGCAAGCCAAAATGTGACCCATGCGAAAAGAAAGTTGAACAATGTAATCCTTGTCAAAAAGCAGTTGTCCCTTGCGACCCATGTGGCAAACCAATTCCACCTTGTGATGCTTGTGACAAGTTACAAGATGCAACAGAAAGATAGATATTTGCTTCTAAATAATGAAGGGATAAAACAAAATTGTTTTATCCCTGTTTTTTAATCTTTATCTTCATTCTGCATAATCGCAATAAGTTCTTCTTGCTCAAGTTTGTCGTGAACTTGAGAATTTATTTCACCACCTATCAAAATCAACATTGAAGTGAAATAAAACCAAACCATTAACATAGCAAAGGCTGCGATTGTACCATAAACAAAGTTATAGGTATGAAGTTTGTTTACATAGATAGAGAACCCACCTGATGCCAACAACCATATTACACAGAAAAATAATGTCCCCGGTAATGCGCTCTTGCGTTTCAAACGTTCTGACCAACTTACATCAGGGAAAATATAGTATTGCAAAAATGCCATTAAGAATAATGCCATAAATGCAACAGGCCACCTTATTGCAAGCAAGGTATCAGCAATATTCGGTGCAAGGTTTATAAACGCTGTCAAGAATCTGATAATTACCTTACCAAATATAATTATGTTTATACTCAAAAATAATACCAAAGTATTTACGACAACCATAACAAGAGATAAAAGTCTTGTATAAACAAAAGCTCTTGTTTCTTCAACTTTGTATGCTCTGTTAAGACCTTTAATAACAACAGATAAAGCGTTCATTGACATAAATAATGTAATCAACAAACCTGCAACAGCAACCGTCGAACCTCTCGGGAAGCCCAAAACTTGGTCTAACACACTGCGAATCAGCCTAATTGAATCGTCGGGCATAACCCGTTCCATAAACAGGAATAGAGGATTCATAAAATAGTTTTTACCGATTAGATTGAACAAAGACATCAAAAACAACATAAACGGGAAAATACCAATTACGAGCATATAACTCATTTCTGCAGCCATGCCGGAGAAATCGTTATCAATAATGGATTTAACTGTTCTGATTACAAAATCTAACGCTTTACCCATTCAGATGCTCCTCAATCGTTTTAAGAAGTTTTTTTAAAGCCTTATCAATACTTGTTTTTATTAAACAACCGGCTGCAAAAGTATGCCCCCCGCCACCATATTCTGCACAAATACCTGCAACATCTATAGTTTTGCTTCGCATAGAAATTTTTGTTGATTTAGAATCTATTTCTTTTGCAATAAATGCTATCTCTGTAGAATCTATAGCACGCAAGGTTTCCACAAGCCCTTCTGTAAAATCATCTTTTGCTTGGTACTTTTCAAGGTCTTTTTTGTAAACAGTTGTGTATGCAACTTTGTCATTAAACAAAAATTCAGCCTTGTTTACGCAAGAATTTTGAAACATCACAAAATCCTTGGATTTTTTTTCATAACAGTTTTTGTATATCTCATTTGGATTAATACCGATTTTTACGAGTTGCGCAACAGATAAAAAGACTTTTTCTGATGTGTTTTCATATCTGAACCCACCCGTATCAGTCAGAATTGCAGTATATAGCCCTGTTGCAGTTTCAAGCGAAATATCCCAATTTTGTTCATTATATATTCCCAACAATACTTCACCTGTTGAGCTTGCACTTGGATTAATAATATTAATATCAGCAAATCCGTTGTTTGTTTTGTGATGATCAATATTGATTGTATTTTTTGCTTTATCAAAAAGAATCTGATGATTTGCTAATCTGTCCAAAGATGCAACATCTAAAGTTATAACAAGGTCATACACCATTGATATATCAAACTCAAATTTTGCAGTTTCTATATGAGGCAAAAACTTATAACAATTAGGCAAATGACCTATGACTAATATATCAGCTTTCTTTTTAAATTTTTCGTAAATTATTGTGTACATTGAACTCGTACTACCAAGCGCATCACCGTCGGGATTGATATGACTCATAATCAATATCTTGGTCGAGTTCTTTATTAAATCTTCCAGTTGATTAAATTTCATTATATAATATTAGCATAAAAAAGGCTAAAAAAAAGGGGCAAAAAATATTGGCTAAAAAAGTTATGTACACAGATTTTGAAGGAGTTGATTCTGTAATTGCAGAACTGCTCAACAACAAAGATATCAAAAAAGCTGTGACTCGCTCTAACTTGTATCGTTTTTGGCAATCTGTTGTTGGCGAAAAATTCGGTGCAAAATCAAGACCATACAGTATGATAGGTGGTGGAGTTATGGTTATCGCCTGCGCTAATAATGTTGTAGCTCAAGAACTGCTTTATCAAAAAGCTATGATTATCAAAAAATTTGCACCATACTTGAAGTCCTTGAAGATTAATCTTAAAGATATCAAATTCGACCCTAAGAAGTGGAAAAACGAGTAATTGAAATCTTATTAATTTCCTATTCACCTAATAATAACTTGAATTAACCTACTTAAACTTAACTTTTTGTCCTTCTTTTAAGCTATCGTTTAGGTTAGTGATTAATCTTTCGTCACCTTTTAAGCCTTCAAGAATTTCAATCTTATCGCCTAAATCTCGTCCTTGTTTTACTCGTATAAAATGGATAGTAGAATCAGGTCTTACCTCTGCAACATAACTATCAGGTGAGGCTAATGTTGTTATACAAGCTGGGTTTACTGTCATAAATTTTTGCATACCTTTTAAATCAACCTTAGTTTTTACATATTGACCGCTATACAAACCCATATTTTTATCATTATTTATAACAACTACAACTTCCATAATTCTTGCAACATTATCTAACTTAGCAGAAATTTGGGAAATATATCCTCTAACCTTATGTTTAGGGTCTTCCGGTATATATACATCTACGGCTTGTCCGTTATGGATATATCTAACAAAATTTTGTGGAACAAAAATAGAAGTTCTCAACTTGCTTATTTGTTGGACTTCAAACATACTTGTACTTGTTGTACTGCCACCTGCTACAACATTTGCCCCTGCATCAATATTATACTTACTGATAACTCCGTCAAATGGTGCTACAACTCTTTTATATCCTTGCAAAGCAGTTAATCGCTGTAAATCTGATTTTGCTTTTTCTACATCTGCTTTTGCACCCAAAAAATTCATTTCAGAAGTTTTGAAATCGTTATACTTTGTATCTAGTTCTTGTTTTGAAATAGCACCATTTACTGATGATTTTTTGTATCTGTCATAAGTTTGACTTGCATAATTATATTGATATCTTGTTTCCATAAGATGTTTTTCGGCAGAAATCAATGCAGATTTTGCGCTTTGTGCTTCTGCATCTAAGTCAGGGGTATCAATCGTTGCTAACACCTGTCCTTTTTTTACATGGTCACCTAACTGTACATATCTTTGGTTTACAAAACCAGTTATTCTTGAAAATATTTCTGTACGATAATAAGGCTTCAATTCACCTGATAACTCTATAGATGGAGCTCCGTCTTGGATTTGAGGAGTTTCTGTTATCGCAACATACTCAACCTCTCTTGAATCTATTGAAGTTATTATATATCTTGCAATCTTCGGCACAATACCTATAATAAAAAATATTAGAAAAACAACGACTGCCATTCTTTTAGGCTCGTTTTTGGTTAGTTTAATCCACAAATTTTTTATAAAAGTTTTTATCTTATTCATCTTCTGCCTCTATAAGTTTTTTATTATTTTTATTCATAACTGCAAATAGCATTGGTACAACAATCAAAGTTGCAAAAGTTGCAAACAACAAACCACCAATAACTGTTCTACCAATAGGTGCGTTTTGTTCTCCACCTTCACCTATACCTAATGCCATAGGTAACATACCCAAAATCATTGCTGAAGCCGTCATTATAACAGGACGGATTCTTGTATAACCAGCCTCTATAGCTGCATCTATTGAAGATAATCCTTCCTTCATTTTTTCTGTTGCAAAGGATATAACAAGAATTGAGTTTGCACAAGATACACCAACTGCCATAATAGAACCCATCAATGCTTGAACACTAAATGTCGTATCTGAGATAAACAACATCCATATAATACCTGATAAAGCAAGAGGAACAGGTGTAATTATAATAAACGGATTTCTCCAAGATTGGAAGTTTACAACAATCAACAAATATACAAGAACCAATGCTAGCATCAAACCAGAAAGTAATGATGTAAATACATAATCCATTGATTTTGCTTGTCCAAAGATATTGATAAATGTTCCTCTAGGTGCAATTTTTTGGTATTTCTTAACAATTTTGTTTATATCTCTTGTAACTCCAGCCAAATCTCTATCTTGGATATTTAACAAAATGTCATATATCGATTGAATATCATAGTGATTAACAACACTAGCTGTTGTTCCTGAGCTTACTTCTGCGATATTAGAAAGTCTTACCGGTTTATTATTGTTGTAAGAAACAGGAACATCAGTTACATTTTTCACTGTATCAACATTATAAGTAGGTACTTGAACTACCAAATTGTAATTAACACCATTTTGAGGATCTACCCAATAATTTGGTGCAACCATAGCACTAGAAGTCAATGCTGTTAATAGATTTTCTGATACAGTTTCTTGAGAGAGTTTCATAATAGATGCACGTCTTTTATCAACTTCAACCCTAACCTCTGGAGTATCTGTTATTTGGTGGATGTGTGCATCAGCAACCCCTCTAACTCGTTTTACATCTTCAAGCATTTTTGAGGTTAGAGCAAAATTTGCCTTCAAATCTTTACCCTGAACCTTTATATCGACAGGAGATGCCAAACCAAAGTTCAAGATTTTACCAACCATATCTGCGTTTTGGAAGAAGAAAGTAGAGTCAGGGAATTCTTTGTTCAATTCTTTTCTAAGTTTTTTCACATATTGTTTTGTAGGTTTATGATTTTCTTTCAATGCAATAAGGATTTCGCCATCTCCAACACCTATTTGCGAGTTATCCATAAATGCAAGGTTAATCATACTTGCAGGAAGTCCTATATTATCAAGTATAGTATCAAGTTCTGTTGGTGGAATAACACGTTTTATTGTTTCTTCAATAGCTGAAAACTCTCTTGCCGTTTCTTCTATTCTTGTACCATGTGGAGCATATACATGTAATCGGATTTGACCAGCATCAACTTCTGGGAAGAAATTTTCACCAATAAATGGTAATAAAACTAACGCCGATAAAACAATAATACCGTACACTACACCAACTTGTTTTGGTTTTGGGATTACATCTTTTTGCAAGAAAGATTTATAAACTTCTCTTAATTTGCTAAAGTTTGTATTAACCCAAGTATTAACTTTATATAATATAGAATCTGGTTTCAAAACTTCTTTGTTTTTCAACAATTTATCTACAAGTACAGGGACTAGCGTATTAGATAACATATATGAGCCAATCATCGCAAAGATAACTGACATTGCAAGAGGTATAAACAAATATTTTGTAGAACCTTCCATCAAAAATATTGGTGCAAATACTGTACAAATAGACAATGTAGAAACCAATGTAGGTGATGCAACTTCAGCTGCAGATTTATAAATAACTTCTTTAATTGACTGTCCCTGAACAGACATAGCTTCTTTGTTTCTCAAAATATTTTCGATAACAACAGTTGCGTTATCAACCAACATACCAATGGCCAAGCCTAAACCACTCAAGGACATCATGTTGATTGTTTGTCCACACATTGCAAAACAAATTACTGCAAAAAGAACAGATAAAGGAATAGATATTGCAATAATAAAGGTTGAGCGAACACTACCTAAGAATATTAATATCATCAAAGCAGTTAACAATGCTGCTAAAGTACCTGAAAAAATTACATCTCGAATTGATGCTTTTACAAATACTGATTGGTCAAACAATACCTGCATCTTTACACTTTCAGGAATTGTTTTTGCAATAGTCGGAAGTAAATTTTTAACCCCATTTACAACATTTAGAGAAGAAACACCTCCAGCTTTATACACAACCATTAAAGACCCAGGTGTACCATTTTCGCGAACAATATTTGTTTGGATTGCATTACCGTCATGAATATTTGCAACATCACCTAAGTAAACAATTTCTCCTGCTTTTGAAAGCACAGGAAAATCGTTCATTTCATTAACTGTTTGTGGTGCGTTGTTTAAGGTTACAAGATAATCCTTGTTGCCGATTTTTGCATTACCTGACGGAATAATTACGTTTTGCCCAGCTATCGCTTTTGTAATTTCTTCCGGTGTCATGCCTCTAGCTTCAAGCTTTTGCATATCAATATCAGCCATTATTTGACGGACTTTACCACCCATTGGTAGTGGTACTTGAGCGCCGGAAACTTTTGTTAGCTGAACCTTGATGTTGTTTTGTGCAAGGTCAGTAACTTTTTGTAATGGAAGTTTTGCCGAAGATATAACAACTTGCAAAACAGGAATTGTCGTTGGTGTATATTTTAAAACTTCAGGAGGTCTTATACCAAGTGGCATATTTTTCATAGATACCTGTGAGGCGGCACTAATCTGAGTAATACCAGCATTGATATCTGTTCCCGGGTGAAGAAAAACTCTTATTACTCCAACTCCCAACAAAGATTGAGATTCAATTCTTTCGATACCGTTAACATTCGATGCGTATGCACGTTCTGCAATAGTAACAATTCTTCGCTCAATATCTTTTGCTTGCATGCCTGTATATGTCCAAACGGCAGTAACTACAGGAGTATCAATTTCAGGAAAAATATCTATAGGTGTTTTGAATATGGTTACAATCCCCATAATCAAAATAAATAACGCCATTACTATAAACGTATAATGATATTTAAGAACCATTTTTACAAAGTTTTTCATTTAATACTGCTCCCTAATGATTTATAAATATCAACTGTATCAACTAATGTACATATTTTTGCATTGTACATAGAACTTTGGTTAATCAAAAATTGACGTCTTGCATCAAGTTTATCAATTTTGTTTCCTGTACCGTTTGTATAACGTATATCAGCAACTTGATAATAATGTGCTGATTTTAATATAGTTTTGTTAAACTGTTCATAAGAATTATAATCAGCTTTTAAGCAAGATAGAGCATTTTCGATTTCACAGAACGCATTTAACAGTACATTGTTGTATGCGTGAAGTCGTTCTGTTGCAATAGCCTTGTTGTATTTTAGATAAGACATTTTGTAGCCACCTGTGTATAAATCAAGCAGTAAACCTGCACCTAATTGATAAACTGTGCTATTCCAATCAAAAATTCTTCCAGCCTTGATTGTTTCAAACCCAATCATTTCATTAAGGTTCACTGACGGTAGAAACATCTTCTTAGCAACTCTAACATCCATTGCAGCTTTTTTGATACCGAGTTCTGCTTGAATAACATCAGGTCTGTTATATATCAAATCCGATTTGATTTCAGAATTAATACTGAATGGAAATCCTGTGTTAGCAACAGTTTTGCGTTCTATGTTTGTATCAGCTTCAGGCGAAACACCTCTCAATACTGCAAATTGATGTAAAAGAACCTCTCTTTGTTTTATCAGAGCATTTAATTCATTTTGTTGAACAACAAGCTCGTATTCTGTTGTATATAGGTTGTCATAAGGTATGATTCCTCCTGTATATAATTGTCGTTTAAGAGCGATTGTTTCATTCAGGTTTGAAATCATTTCTTCACAATTTTTGATAAGAGCATCTGACAAAATAATATTGAAATATGAACATACAACTTCTGATGAAATAGCTAATCTTGCTATATTCAAATCTTCTTCGCTGATTTTTACTTGTAGTTTAGATGATTTAACTTTATCTGACAATTTGCCGAAAATATCTAATTCCCAATTAAAAAGCAAAGGTAAGTGTAAATAATTGTGGCTTGCGTATGTTCCTGTCCATTTTGAAACAGTTTTGTATGGATAAACTGACGGATTTATACTTAGTTGTGGAAGTCGTTCAGATTTTATTGTTCCAAGAATAGCTTCCGATTGTTTTATTCTTGCTTTTGCAATTTTTATATCAAGGTTATTTGCAAGCGCTTCTTCTACATATCCGTTAAGAAGCTCATCATTATAACTTTCCCAATATGGTGACAGGGTGAAAACTTTTTCTTGTTGTTTTTTTGTTTTTGATACCTTTATTTTTACATCTTGTATTGCGAATACAGGTGTCTGCAAAAATAAACCTGTCAATATTAATAGTGTAATCGCCTTTTTCAATACTCTATTCCTATAACAATATAATTATAATCTGCTG
>USCK01000003.1 GCA_900553205.1 uncultured bacterium
TTGTTCAATATATTACTACCTCAGAACTTCAATTCTCCGTATAAAGCTGATAGTATTCAAGATTTTTGGAGAAGATGGCATATAACACTTTCCAGATTTTTGAGAGATTACATTTATATACCTCTTGGGGGAAATAGAAATGGTATTTTTAAAACATATAGAAATTTATTCTATACATTTTTGATAGGTGGTATCTGGCATGGTGCAAATTGGACATTTATTATATGGGGAGTGTTGCATGGTTTTGCGATTTGTTTACATAGATTTTTTAGTAATATAAATTTTAAAATTCCAAGAGTAATAAATATTATTATGACCTTTAGTTTCATCAATTTTGCTTGGGTGTTTTTTAGAGCAAAAAGTGTCGCTAGAGCTTGGTCAATTATAAAATCAATGTTTATGCAGAATGGGTATTCGGATTTGGTTATAGATAAATTACGATTTTCTTTTCAAGACGGAAATATAAAAATGAGTTTATTTTTGTTTGTTGGAACAATATTATTATTGTTTCTGTCAAATTCCAATGAATTATCACACAAAATAAAACCAAATTTTTTATGTGGAATTATAGTTTTAGTTTTATTACTTATTTCAATTTTGCAGTTGTCAAAATTTAGTGAATTTTTATATTTCCAATTTTGAAGAAATATTACAAATTTAAAAATAAGTTTCAATTCCCCTGTTGACTATGAAATATGTTTATAATACGATTATACTGCTATATTGAAAGTTATAGCCGAAAATGATAGCTAGATTTTTATTATAGTAGGGTCAGATTTATGTTTGGCTCTGAGTTACAAGATGAAAAAGGAATGAATAATGGCGACTACAACAAAAAGACAAAGAATAAGAGTTTGTTTAAAGGCTTACGAACACAAATTAGTTGATTTATCAGCTGAAAAAATCGTTGAAACTGCTAAAAGAACAGACGCTAAAGTTGCAGGCCCAATTCCTTTGCCTACAAAAAGACGTATTTATTGTGTATTGCGTTCACCACACGTTGATAAAAAATCTCGTGAGCACTTTGAATTAAGAACTCACAAGAGAATTATTGACATCTATGAACCAACACAACAAACTACTGAAGAATTAAGCAGATTAGACTTACCTGCTGGTGTTGATATCGAAGTAAAATTATAATCAACAATTTATCAGTTTTTTGAAAACTTAATAGCATTATGCAGATAATGTGAACTACAACGTCAAAAGTAAGGCGTAAGGTGAAAATCCTTAAAGGTATTGGTAGCGCTCGCAAGAAGAATGGCATATAAGAATTTTGTATTATAACATACGGCTTGTTATATGTCGGAAAGGAAAAACAAATGACACTAGGTGTAATTGGTAAAAAATTAGGAATGACTCAAATCTTTGATGAACAAGGTTTGGCAATCCCTGTTACTGTAATTAAGGTAGATCAAATAGTTGTTATTCAAGTAAAAACTATTGAAACTGATGGATATAATGCAATCCAAGTAGGTACTGTTGCTGCTAAAGAAAAACATTTGACAAAAGCTCAAATCGGTCACGTCAAGAAAAACGACCTAAGCAACTTCAGATATTTGCAAGAATTCAGAGTAGATAATCCACAAGATTACAAAGTTGGTCAAGAAATCGACTTGTCAGTATTAGCTGATGTACAAAAAGTTGATGTTGTTGGTCAATCAATAGGTAAAGGTTTCCAAGGTACTGTAAAAAGATGGAACTTTGGCAGAGGACCTATGGGACACGGTTCTAAAAACCACAGAGAACCAGGTTCTATTGGTGCTGGTACAACTCCTAGCCGTGTTATCAAAGGTAAAAGAATGGCTGGAAACATGGGTAACGAAAGAGTTACTATTACAAAATTAAAAGTAGTTAAAGTTGACGCTGATAACAAACTAGTTTTAATTAAAGGTTCAGTTCCTGGTTGTGAAGGAAGATTAGTAACAATCACTCCATCAAGAACAAAATGGAACTAAGTGAATTTTACATAGAGTAAAATAAACTAAAGGACTCAAATCGACAGACAAGTCATAAAAATCGGCTGGTCTTGCCATATAAAGCGAAAGCAAGCGGTAAGCAGTTTAAACGGACAGTATATTTAATAAGGAAAAGTAAAAATGTCAAAACAAATATTAAGTACAAACGGTGAAAAATTAGGCGAAATTACTTTAAACGAAGCAGTTTTCGGTGTTGAACCTAATTTACATGTTATGCACCTTGCATTAAGAAGACAATTAAATAATGCTCGCCAAGGCTCAGCAAATTGCAAAACAAGAGCTGAAGTTTCTGGTGGCGGTAGAAAACCTTGGAAACAAAAAGGTACAGGTAGAGCTAGAGCTGGTTCAACAAGATCTCCATTGTTTGCAGGTGGTGGTGTTATATTTGGACCAAAACCAAGAAACTATGATTTAGCTATGCCACAAAAAGCTAGAAAATTAGCATTAAAATCAGCTTTGTCTGCTAGAGAAGCTCAGTTAGTAGTAGTAAAAGATTTCTCTGCTATTTCTGAACCAAAAACAAAATTGTTAACTGCTTCTTTAAAATCATTACAAGTATCAGGTAAAGTTCTTTTAATCGCAGATACAAACTTAGATGAAAACAAAAACTTACTATTAGCCGGACGTAATATTCCAACTCTAAAAATGATATTACCTTCAAACTTAAACGTAAAAGATTTGTTAGAAGCTGATTTTGTAGTTATTACTGAATCTGCAATCAATGATATAACAGAAAGGTTACAATAATGAGCAGCAAAGAAAGATTATATGAAATAATTAAAAAGCCTATCATAACTGAAAAATCAATGATGGCAACAACAATGGGTCAATATACGTTTGAAGTATTGGAAGATGCAACAAAAGTTGAAATTGCACAAGCAGTTGAATTAGCATTTCCAGGTAGAAAAGTTAAAAAAGTAAGAACTGTATATATGCCTTCACACTCAAAAAGAATGGGTTACAAATTTGGTAGAACTGATTCAAGCAGAAAAGCTATCGTTACTATCGAAGGCGATCCAATCGAAGAACTTGTTGGAGCATAGTTCTAACAAGTAGTTAAGTACACTAATAGTCGAGGCTATAGGGAATGAATCCTGAACAAGTAAGACTAAAGCCAATATAATAGGAGAAAATAAAATGGCAATTCGTAAAATTAATCCGACATCTCCGGGACAAAGAGGTATGACAAAGAGTGATTATCAAGAAATCACTACATCAACTCCTGAAAAATCATTATTAAAACCAATAAAGAAAACAGCAGGTAGAAATAATACAGGTAGAATTACATGTCGTCATAAAGGTGGCGGTGTAAAAAGAGCATATCGTATAATTGACTTCAAAAGAGAAAAATTTGGAGTTCCAGCAACAGTTAAGACTATTGAATACGATCCAAACAGAAATGTAAGAATTTCTTTAGTATTCTATGCTGATGGTGAAAAAAGATATATCTTAACTCCAGAAGGCTTGAATGTTGGTGATGTAATCGTATCAGGTCCTGATGCTGAAGTACAAACAGGTAATGCACTTCCTCTAGAATTAATTCCTCTTGGTACAATCGTACATAACATTGAATTAATTCCTGGTAGAGGAGGAAAGATGGTTAGATCTGCAGGTAATTCTGCACAAGTAATGGCTAAAGAAGGCAATTACGTAACTATCAAATTACCATCAGGCGAAATGAGAATGGTAAGAAAAGAATGTATGGCTACAGTGGGAACACTTGGTAATGCAGAATTCAAAAACTTATCAATCGGTAAAGCTGGTAGAAAAAGATATATGGGTATCAGACCTACAGTGCGTGGTGTTACAATGAACCCTTGCGATCACCCTCACGGTGGTGGTGAAGGTAAAACTGGTCCTGGTGGACACCCTAAAACACCTTGGGGCAAACCTGCACTTGGTTATAAGACTCGTAAGAAAAATAAAGCTTCTAATAAATTAATTGTTAGAGCTCGTAAAAAATAACATAGCTGTTAACAAGTGTTAACGAGTTTTACAGATATGTTATCCTGATAAACTCAGGAGACAAATAAAAGGTAAAACAAATTATATATAAAGGAGAAATTAATGGCACGTTCATTAAAAAAAGGTCCATACGTAGAAGAATCATTACAAAAGAAAATTGCCAATATGAATACAAATTCTGAAAAGAAAGTAATCAAAACTTGGTCAAGAGCATCAATGATTATTCCTGATATGTTAGGACACACAATAGCTGTTCACAACGGGAAAACTCACGTTCCTGTTTATGTAACAGAACAAATGATTGGTCATAAGTTAGGTGAATTCGCCCCTACAAGAATGTACAGAGGGCACGCAGATACGGCCAAAAGAAAATAATCAGGAAAACTTAAAATAAGGAAAAATAAAAATGGAAGCAAAAGCAAGACAAACAGATATAAAAATGACTGCGAGAAAACTTCGTAGAGTTATCAACGAAGTAAGAGGTAAAGCAGTTAAAGAAGCTCGTACAATGTTACGTTTTATGCCTTATTTTGCAGCAAAAGTTGTTGAAAAGAACTTAGTAGCTGCAGTTGCTAATGCACATGAAAAATACGGTGTAGATGAAGATTCTTTAAAGATTTCTGAAATCTATGCTGATGAAAGTGCAACATACAAAAGAGGTAAACCAAGAGCTCAAGGACGTATTTATAGAAGATTGAAACGTACTTCTCACCTCACAGTAGTAGTTAGTGATACAACAAAATAGGAAATAAAAAAATGGGACAAAAAACACATCCAACCGGATTTAGAGTAGGTATAATCAAACCTTGGTTAAGTACTTGGTACGCTAAAGTTAAAGATTATGCAGTATTTGTAGCAGAAGATGCTAAAATAAGAAAATTTGTTAAGAAAAAATTGTACGCAGCAGGTGTTTCAAGAATATTAATTGATAGAAAAGCATCAAGCACAACAATTACAGTAATTACAGCAAAACCTGGTATTGTAGTTGGTAGAGGTGGTCAAGGTATTGATGAACTTAGACAAGAAGTTTCTAAATACATTGGCAGACAAGTAATTATCAATGTTGTTGAAGTTGCTAGAGTTGATTTAGACTCTCAATTAGTTGCAGAATCAATCGCTCAACAATTAGAAAAACGTATTGCATTTAGACGTGCTATGAAGCAAGCTATGCAAAGAACAATGAGAGCCGGCGCTCAAGGTATCAAAGTTATGGTATCTGGTCGTTTAGGTGGTGCAGAAATTGCTCGTTCAGAATGGGCTAAAGAAGGAAGAATTCCTCTTCAAACATTAAGAGCTGATGTTGATTACGGTTTTACTGAAGCTGATACTATCATGGGTAAAATCGGTGTTAAGGTTTGGATTTTCAAAGGTGATTTAATGCCTGGTGAAAAAGCAGACCAAAACGTTAAAACTAAGAATTCAAAAGGTTCAGGTGAAAATTTCAACAAACGTTCAAGACGTCCAAAATCTGCAGAAGTTAAACAGTAAATAATGACAGGAGTAATATAAAATGTTAATGCCTAAAAAAACAAAATACCGCAAAATGATGAAAGGTAGAATGAAAGGTACTGAAACTAGAGGTACACAATTCGAATTCGGTCGTTATGCACTTAAGGCTCTTGAACCTGGCTGGATTACAAGCCGTCAGATAGAAGCAGCAAGACGTGCTATGACTCGTGAAATCAAACGTGGTGGTAATGTTTGGATTAAAATTTTCCCTGATAAACCAATTACTGCAAAACCTGCTGAAACTCGTATGGGTTCTGGTAAAGGTAACGTAGAATATTGGGTATCAGTTGTTAAACCAAACAGAATATTATTTGAACTAGATTATTTTGATAGAGCCACTGCTGTTCATGCTCTTGAACTTGCAGCTCAAAAATTACCTATCAAAGTAAAAGTAATCGAAAAAGAAGAAGTAAAATAAGGATAAAAAAGTAATGAAATTACAAGATATGCGTGAAAAAACTATCGATGAGCTTAAAGAAGCTGTAGTTGATTTCAAAAAGCAGTTGTTTGATTTAAGATTAAAGAAAACAATGAACAAGTTGGAAGATCCTTCTTTGATTGCTAAAACAAGACACTACATTTCACAAGCTAAGACAGTTATTAGAGAAAAAGAAAAAGAGGTAGAAAATGCCTAAGAAAGAAAGACAAGGAATCGTTGTAAGCGATAAAATGGATAAGACCATAGTTGTTAAAGTTGCATCTTATGATCCACATCCTAAATATAAGAAAATTATAGAAACAAATAAAAACTACAAGGCTCATGACGAAAACAACGAATGTGGTGTAGGCGATATCGTTAGAATCGTTGAATCAAAACCGTTGTCAGGCAACAAACGTTGGTCACTCCTTGAAGTTGTAGAAAAAGCAAAATAGAGGTATAGAAGTATGGAGGGTTTTGATATATCGTTTTCAAACTATATCAACCAATCCTTCCTTCCAATCTTCTAAAAGTTTAATAAAGGAAAAAGTAAAATGATACAACAAGAAACTAGATTAACAGTAGCAGATAATACAGGTGCAAAAGAATTGTTAGTTATCCGTGTAATGGGTAGTTCTAATAAGAAATTTGCATCAGTAGGTGATGTTGTTATAGCAACCGTTAAAGATGCTACACCAAATATGGCTGTTAAAAAGTCTGAAGTTGTAAGAGCTGTTATCGTAAGAACAAAACACGATATCTCTCGTGCAGACGGATCTGTAATCAGATTTGATGACAATGCAGCTGTTGTTATAAACAAAGATGGCAATCCACGTGGAACACGTGTTTTCGGACCTGTTGCTCGTGAGTTAAGAGATAACAACTTTATGAAAATTGTTTCTCTAGCGCCGGAAGTAATATAGTAGGAGCCAATAATGAAAGATACAAATAAAAAATCTTTGCATGTTAAAACCGGTGATAGAGTTATTGTTACTGCCGGTAAAGACAAAGGCAAAATGGGTAACGTAAAAAAATCAATTCCTTCAGAAGCAAAAGTTGTGGTTGAAGGAGTAAATATGGTAACTAAGGCACAAAAACCAAATCCAATGGCTGGTATTCAAGGCGGATTGGTTAAGTTGGAAGCTCCATTGGATTCTTCTAATGTAATGGTTGTTTGTCCTAGTTGTGAAAAACCAACAAAAATCAAACACGAAGTTAAAGACGGTAAAAAAGTTCGTGTTTGCAAAAAATGTGGTGAACAGTTAGATGTTTAATGTGTTAGCGTATGCGAAACGACATTAATATCATCGATTAAGAGGAAAAATAAAATGACAAAGACAATTAGTTTAAAGAAAAGATATGAAGACGAAATAAAAGCTGCAATGAAAGAAAAGTTCGGCTATGAAAACGATATGATGATTCCTAAACTTCATAAAATCGTTTTGAACATGGGTGTTGGTGAAGCTTCACACAACTCTAAAATTGCAGATGTTATTGAAGGTCAATTAACAAAAATTGCCGGTCAAAAGGCTGTTGTTACTAAAGCTAAAAAATCAATCGCTTCTTACAAATTGAGAGAAGGTATGCCAGTTGGTGCTATGGTTACATTACGTGGTGAAAGAATGTATGATTTCTTACAAAAGTTAATCTGCGTTGTTCTTCCTCGTATTCGTGACTTTAGAGGTATTAGTGCAAAAAGTTTTGACGGTCGTGGTAATTATACTTTAGGGTTAAAAGAACAATCTTTATTCCCTGAAATTACTTACGAAGAAGTAGATTTAGTAAAAGGTATGAATGTTTCAATTATTACTACAGCTAAAACTGATGATGAAGCTAGAGAATTATTGAGATTAATCGGTATGCCTTTTAAAGGAATGAACAAGCAACAATAACTAAAATATAAAGGAGAAAATCGTGGCTAAAAAAGCGATGATAAATAAGGAAAGATCCAGAGAACAATTAGTATTAAAAGGAAAATATCCTAAAACAAGATTACATAACAGATGTAGTATTTGTGGTCGTCCTCACGGATTCCACAGAGATTTCGGTCTTTGCAGAATTTGCTTGAGAAAAATGGCTCACCAAGGATTGTTACCTGGCGTTACTAAAGCTAGCTGGTAGTTCTTTATTACTAAACAAAAACATTTAAAAGAGTAACATTTTGTTACTCTTTTTGTGTTGTTATATTGAATATAAAGCAATTTTTTTTATTTACAAGTTTTCATATATATATGCAAATAAAAAGGAGAATAATATGGTTTCAATAAATCCGGAAAATGTTATAAAAACTGCTGAATCAGGTTTAAAGAAAAAAGCTTTTGGTGGTGTATCATTAGAAAGTGCAAAAGAGGCTATTCAAAAAAACGGCAGATGGTGTTAAACAACTTGCAGAGAATGCAATAGGCTCAGTTCAACAAGAGTTACAAAATTTTAAAGGTAAATCTGCACAAGAAATGGCAGAAATGACATCAAAAAAAGATGCAGTGATTCTAGTAAAAGATAAACAAATTGCCCAAAAAGATGAGCAATTAAACATTATTCAAAAAGCTCTTAATACTGCAAAATCTATAAAAGAAGGTAAACCTAAAAAATTAAAAAATGGTAATTATGAAATTTCAAAAGTAAATAAAAATGGTGCTAAGATGACAACAGAAAAAACTGCTGATGGAAAATTGGTAAAAGTTTCTGTTGGAACATTAGATGGTGATGTAAGAACTACACGCTATAGTCTAGAAACAGGAAAACCAAAATCAACATATACAAATGTTAATGAAGAAACAACTCTTAAGTATGATAATGATGGGAAGTTAAAATCAAAAGATTTGGTAAATGTAAAAAAATCTTCTGTTCAAAAGCCAAAAATTGTATCGGAAGATATTATTTCTACAGATAAACGTACGGGTATAGATAACATCAAAAAAACGTATTCAGATGGGTCTTATCAAATGATTGAATATAGTAAATCTGCACAAACTCCTCTCGCAAGTGAAAAATTTAATAAAGAAGGAAAGTTAGTTGAAAAAGCAAGAACGACTTTAGATAATTCTGGTAAAGTTGCATCTACAACTACAGAAAAACTTAATCCAGAAACAGGTAAGAGTGTAGAAATAATTAATAAATATGCAGATGGAACATCTTCAAGAAAATTGTTTAATGAAGAAGGAAAATTCTATAAAAAAGAAGAAAAAACAAAACAAGGTTTAAAACGTATTGTTACAGCAAAAACGGATAAATATGGTAATGTTGATGATTCAAACCCTACTTTAAAATATGTTTATCCTAAAGAATCATTAATAAAAAGCTCAACTGTAGAGTTAGAATCCAGATATTATGCGAATAAAGAAGTTTTAAAAATGAAAGATGGTTCAACTGTCACAATGGGTATAAATAATAACTATACACCGTATAATGTTACAATAAATAAACAAGGTGAAGCACCTAAAGTATTAGAAAGGGAAGAAGGTGCTGAATATCTAAAGGAAATAGGAAAAGTTGGATATCGTCAAGATGAAGATTATTTTTCTAATGTATTAAAATAAAAGGGGACGAAAGTTCCCCTTTTTTATGCTTAATATCTCGTAATTAATGACTTGTAAGATATTTTTCTTTATACTAAAATAGTTTTGTTGACTGCCGAAATACGCTTTATTATGAGCAATAATTAATTCGGTAAGAACGAGTACTCGGATACTGCAAGTTATATTCTTGTAAGTCCACAATAGAAAAGGAAGTAAACATGAACACAGATCCTATAGCAGATATGCTAACTAGAATCAGAAATGCTAATATTGTTTCTCTCGAAACAGTATCTATGCCTCTTTCAAAATTGAAATTATCCTTAGCTGAATTGTTAAAGAGCGAAGGTTTTATTAACGGTTATTCTGTTAAAGAAGAAGGTAAATTCAAATCTTTAGTTATCGAATTGAAATACGATGAACACGGAAAACCTGTTATCACTAACCTTCAAAGAGTTTCTAAACCAGGTCTTAGAACTTATTGCAAGTCTAAAAACTTACCTCAAGTATTTGGTGGTTTAGGTATTGCTATTATTTCTACAAGCAAAGGTTTATTAACAGATAGAAAAGCTCGCAAAGAAAAATTAGGCGGCGAAATTCTTTGTAATGTTTGGTAGTTTTTAATCCTGTTACATTCAAAGTCCAGTTTTGTTTGTAAAACAAGCAAACTACAGTCAAACTTACAAAAAGTAAAATACTCAAAGTGGTGTAATTGACAGAAAACCCACTTTTTAGAAAAGGAGAATAAAATATGTCACGTATTGGTAAAAAACCCGTTGAAATTCCTTCAGGAGTTGAAGCTAAATTAGACGGTCAAACAATTACAGTAAAAGGACCTAAAGGTACTGAAACTGTTACAGTAAGAGATGAAATTAAAATTTCTATTGTTGATAATCACATTATACTTGAACCTACTAATGATGAAAGAAAAACTAATGCTTTGCATGGTCTTTCAAGAACATTAGTTGCTAACGCTGTTGAAGGTGTAAGCAAAGGTTTCGAAAAGAAATTAGAAATTCAAGGTGTTGGTTATCGTGCTAACATGGAAGGAACTAAATTAAATATGCAACTAGGTTACTCTCACCCTGTTCTTATTGATCCTCCACAAGGTATCACTATTGCTGTAGAAAAGAATGTAAACATTACAGTTAGTGGTTCTAATAAGCAAATGGTTGGTGATGTAGCTGCTGCTATCAGAAGCAAACGTCCTCCAGAAGTTTATAAAGGAAAAGGTGTTCGCTATGAAGGTGAACATATCAGACGTAAAGCTGGTAAAGCCGGCAAAAAATAGGTAGTTCTTAGGCGAACGAAGTAAGTCTTAGAAATACCTATCCTGAACTTGTTTCAGGAATATAATATAAATAGTAAAGCCCACATAAACCCTTAGTAAGTGGCTAAGAAGGTTTGGGTTAAGGAGAAACGAAAATGATTAAACAAGAAATTAGAAAACCTAAAGTTCAAAAAAGACATAGATCAATTAGAATAAATATCTCAGGTGATTCTGAATACCCAAGATTGGCTGTATATAGAAGCACTAAACATATTTATGCTCAAGTTATTGATGATGTTAAACATGTAACTTTAGCTTCAGCTTCTTCCAATGATAAAGAATTGCGTGCTAAATTATCACATGGTGGTAATATTGAAGCTGCAAAACTTGTTGGTGAAGAAGTTGCGAAAAAAGCTCTTAAAGCTGGTGTAAAAGGTGTTGTTTTTGATAGAGGTGGTTTCCTTTATCATGGAAGAATCCAAGCACTTGCTGACGCAGCTAGAGAAGCTGGTTTAGAATTCTAATTAGATAATAATAGAATTAAAAAGGCGAAGTTTATTATATATAATCTTCGCCTTTTGTTTTGTATTTCTATTTTAATTAGCAAATAAAAAAGATAGGATTTACATCCTACCTTTTTTTATTAAATATTTATTGTACTAATTAAACATTAGCAGTCTTTTTTTGAACAGAAGCTCCTGGGATAGATTGCCAGTTAGCTGCCATAATCTTTTTGAAAGATTTTAGAGCTGTATCTTCAAGTTCACCTAATTCTTCAGCTTCCATAATTAATTCTCTTAATGGAAGTAAAGCTCTTTGGTCTCGAAGAACACCTAATGCAGCTGCTGCACCAGCTCTAACTAATTCATTTTCTGTTCTGTTTTTCATAACATCAATCAATGCAGGAACAGCTTTTGTATCGTTTAATTTACCAAGAGATGTTACTGCGTAAATTCTAACATTTACCCATTCGTCATATAACATTTTGATAATATGGTCAACAGCTTTTTTGTCGCCAATTTCACCTAATGCTCTTGTAGCATCACAACGAACATTAACTTTTTCGTGGTCTAATGAACCAATCAAAGCATCTGTAGCTACATCACCAATTTCGATTAACGCATCTGTTGCAGTAATACAAACTTGAGGGTTTTCATCATTTAAAGCTTCAACAAGTGGTTCAACTACAATTTTTCCACCTAAACGACCTAAAGCACGAGCTGCACGAACTCTAACATCAACATTACGATCTTCTCTTAATGATTCGATTAAGAATTCAGTAGCTTTGGTATCACCAAGTTCACCAAGAGCTCTTGCTGCATATAATCTAACTGAGCCGTTTTTATCGTTTCTTAAAACATCAATTAATGGTTCAACAGCTTTTGAATCACCTAATTCGCCTAAGACTCTTGCTGCATTATATCTAACTTTTTCTGAACTGCTTGTCTTTAAATCTGATAGTAATTCATCAAAAGATTTTTTACTTTGTTTTTTCTTACCGATAACTGATATTGTCATTACATAACCTCCGACATATAAACTTTTTTAATTCATCACACTCTTATATAAAAATTGTTAGTTTAAAATAATTGCTTTTTTTCTTTGGTTTTTTTACATTTTTTTACATTCCATAAAGGGTAAAAATTACACTTTATTTTCTGCGTACTAATAATATAACATATCTTTTGATTTTATTCATAATAAAGTCCAATTTGTAAAATATTTTCCTTATCTTTTGTAAACATAATCCCAGATTTCAATCATACATTGAAAGTTTTTTTACAAGTTTGTAAAGATGTACTACTTACTAGGGATAGTAATAATAAATTTACTACCTTTATTAACTTCACTTTCTACAGCAATTTTTCCATTGTGTTTGTCGATAATTTTTGCACAAATAGCAAGCCCTAAGCCTGTTCCGACACCAACACCTTTGGTTGTATATCCTGCCATAAAGATTTTGTCTTTATCCTTAATTCCTATTCCGTTATCTTCAATTTCTATAGTAAGTGTATTATTATCATATTTTGTAGAAATTGATATTTTACCTTTGTCTTTAATTGCTTGGCAAGCATTAACTAAAATGTTCATAAATACTTGGTTTAGCATATTAGGATAACATTTTATTTTTGGAATATCACCATAATTTTTTATAATTTCTATTTTATTTTTTGTTTCGTGTCTTATCAAATCAAGTGTCAAATCCAGTTCTTTGTTGATATCAGCCTCTTGAAGTTCTGCTTCATCTAATCTTACAAATTTCTTCAAAGATATAACAAGATGATTAATTCTTTGGATAGCTTCTTTGTCTGTTGCATTGATATCAGTCAAAATTTCAGATAACTTTTTATCCTTGATTTTGTTAATAAGTTTAGTGAAGATTTCGTTATTAGATTTGATAGAGGCAACAGGTGTATTAATTTCGTGAGCTACTCCGGCGATTAATTGACCTAAAGATGCCATTTTCTCAGAATTTATAAGTTGAATTTGCGTGTCTTTTAATTGTTTTAATGTTGCTTTCAGTTCTTTAACTGTTTCAATATTCTTTTTGTACAATTTAGCGTGGACAATCGCAGTTCCGAGTTGAGAGGAGATACTTTCTAATATATCAAGTTCTTCATTAAGACCTCTTTTTTGTCTGGATAATATGACTACAATACCTAATATTTCAGACATATGGTATATCGGAGTTATTATTCTTTGTACAGATTCTTTCAAAGGTTCAGCGTTTAGGTTTTCACGCATACATCTTGAATAAGATATTTTATTATTTTTAAGTGTCTTGATTACATTATTATCAAACATTACTGTAGAATTTATATCTGAGATGTTTAAGGATTGTGTAATTGTGAATTTTTTATTATTAAATTCTGCATAATATGCTTTGAACGCACCAAACATTAATGCCAGTTCTTTTAATGTCGGATTAATAATACTTGGCAGGTCAATAGATTCTCTAATTATATTAGAGATTTTGTTAATAAGTGCCATTTTTATAGCCTGCGCTTGTGCTTTTTGTTTAATATGTTGTAAATCATTGTTTTGCTCAGTCAGATTATCATATTTCTTTTCAAGCTGGCTGTATTTTTTTTCTAATCTGTCATATTTTTCTTGTGAGGTTACATCTGTAAAAAATATAATAGTGTATTTGCCTCTTTTTATAGCATTAATATTATAGTAATAAAATTCATTCTGTTTTATTTGGTACGAAATGTAGGCTACAAAGCTTTCTTTGGAGCGTACGGCTTGGATAATCGGAGAATGAATTTCTGAGTTTTCAGAATCAAGTGGACAAATGTCATAATTAATTTTGTGTAAAAACTTTTTTATATTTTTAAAATCGGGAAAATAACGACAAAAAACATTGTTTTTATAAACAAGTTCTATATCATTATTTAAAACCATTACAGGATTATTAAATTTATTAAAAAAATCAAACTTCTCCACATAATAATTATAGCTTCATATTGTAAACGATTGCAAATAAAAATTTACATCTTGAAATATTTTGGTAAATCTGAAAAAGTTCATGATACATTAGTATTTGTTAAGAGCAAATGGGATTAGAAATAGGAGATTCTAATGGCGAAGTATTTAAGTAAGGAAGAGATAAAGCAGTGGAGAAGTTCTTTGGAAAAAATTACCCTAGAAGAATTTGCTGCCAGATTGGGCAAAGTTGTTGCTGATGCAAGACCAACCAATGATTTGGTTGATATTGTTATGAGTGGAAGCAATACCTCTACTGAGTCTTTAAATAATAAGAGAACAGAAAAATTATCTAATATTGCTGAACGTGCTTTTGAAAGAGAAAGACAATTATCACATACACCATTCTCATTCAAAGCTCCTGCTACAGAGAATAAACCTGTTAGTGAACACAAATCAGTAAAACAAGAAAAAGTTGAAAGAAATGAAGTTGTTGAAAAAATTATGCAAAGACAACAACAAGAAAAACAAGAAGATTCTTTAAGAGAAGAAGTTAATATTGTTCTAAAGAAAAATTTAACTGATAGAGAACAAATTGTTTTTGATTATTTCTTGAACCATAGAAATACAACTGTATATGCAAAAGATTTGGCTGCATTGTTGGGCTTGCCAAGAGATTACATATACAAGTATATTAAAAATTTACGTTCAAAAATTGAAGGTGATAAATTGAAAAACGCCGATAGAGGTGGATTCGTTCTTGCTGACTAATTTGTGGGAATGTAAATAATTATGATTAATATTGGAATATTAGATTTTTTAATGAGTACTGCTCATCATATATTTTCTATTAATTGCTCAAGTAGTTTTGAGTATGTAGATAATTTATTCGAAAAAATCCTGACAGCAAGATATTGCACTGCCGATATTAATTTGGGAGTTTTTTATATCAAAAAAAACTCGGACAATAATTATTTGTTAATAGATGGAAAACGCAGATTGCTTTCTTTAATGCTGTTATTGAAAGCAATCGCAGATTTTCAAGAAGAACAAAGTCCCGAAAACCCTTATTTGGCAAAACAAATTTATACAAGATATCTGAAATTCTTAGAGGTTGTAAAGTTTAGTTTGTTCGGATTGGAGCGAACTGTTTATGAAAAAATCATAAACAAAGAACCTTTATCTTATAATGAAAAACAGACAGAAATTTATAGAACATTACAATTATTCAAAGATGATATCAAACATCTTGATTTTGACTTGGAAGATTTTTATGAATTGTTCGGCAGGATTGTCGCTAATGTTGTTTTTGTCGAAGAAGATTGCAACCCGAGAGAGTTGTTTTATTTGTTGAATAAAGATTCTAGGTATTTAAACCAACTTATGTTGATAAAATCTTATTTGGCAGAGATGAAATATCCACAACTTGTAAATGATTTGTATTATTTATTCAGTTATAAAGAGGAAGTTTTTGTGTCCTTCTTCAAAGCATATCTTTCACCAAAGTTTAACAGAATGATAAAGGATTCAAACTCTGTTTATGATTATTTTGTGAAGTATATTGATATGGTAAGACAATATCAAAACTTTGAGGATATCTCTAATACGATTTTGAAAACTGCAAAAATCTATAAAAAGATGTATAACGCAGAGTTTATGGATTCTGATTTGAGAAATATGTTTATTAAGATTATCTCAAATGAAGGCAGAGATACTTTTTCATATTTGTTGGAATTGTGTGAAGATTACGAAAACAAATATCTTTCAAAAGAAACATTATTAGAAGTTTGTACGATTATTAATACATATTTGTGGGAACGTACTAAAAAATCCTCACTCGTAAATGAGAATTTTGATTTTTCAAAAATGGTTCACGAACTTAATCAAGTTATATATGATGAACAGTCATAGTGAGTTACAAAACTCAAACTAAGAGGTTAAGTTTTTAAGGTTTGGAATATTACCATCTTAGAAGTTTCATTTTGTCTATTATTCTGTCACAGTCCTCTTTTCGGTCATTGATAAAGTTTTCATCTTGTAACATTGCAAGGATTTCATCTTTATTCCCAGCACCTATCAAACAGGTTAGTCCTTTTCCGTTTTGAGGGTTCATCTGTGAATATGTCAGGTAGCGCTTAGTAGGATTATCTTCTGATGGTGTACATGTAAGCATAATATTTCCTGCATATATTTTTTCATTATTATTTTTAAGATTTTCTTTAATAGGTGCAAAATCTCCATATTCAGGAATTTCTCTTTCGCATCGTTCCAACATATTATCTCTCAATATACCAATAGTATTTTCATAAGAATTTTCTGGTATTTTAGGAGAATTACCAAATGAAACATTTTTGATATTAAAGTTTTTGTTGTTTATTTCTGTCATAATTATTTTCCTATGTTGCTTTTAAAATTCTTTCTTTTTCATCGTGCAATTTGATTAATCCGTCTGCGCTTATATCAGGATTTGTACCAAATTTTGCAGGAAGTTTAGGGTATATAACTGGGAATCCTAGTTCTTTTAGTCTTAACTGTTTATAGTAATTAGTCAAGTAGTCCATATAGTCTGCAAAATCTTCTGTTTCCATGTCTTGTGCGGCTTTTTCATAAGGTGCATAAAGTTCTTTTAGTTGTTCTCTGCCACCTGTAATATCTTTTTCTTGTCTTGAATCATACATTACATGTTCTGCTTCTGCAAACTTATCAACATCTTTACCTCTTGTTTGCCATTCTATAACAGTTCCGTCTTTGTATTTTAGGTTCATTTGTAATGCAGTATAGCCTGAACCTTTTATGTTTTCCATAGAGCCAGTTTCATCAATTTTTACATCAAGAGTTATACCTTTTTGTTTTGCAAACTCACAAAGTTCATTTATTTGTTCTGTTGATAAATATGGCAAACCGTTTTTACCTTTGTAGTTTGAAATAGTTACCATACTAAAATCACCGTTAGTAAGTTGTTTTTCTATTAGTTTTTCTAAATTTTTAATAATATGTTCTGATTGTTTTTTTGCTGCCATTCGGTATGCTTGTTCAGGGTCTTTTTTGTACATTTCAACAATTTCAGGATATTGTTTATAATTAAAATTGCCCATAATAGTTCTGACACCATATCCGTCTTGAACTTTTTGTATTGAAGCTTCAAGAGATTTGCCTTTTTTCATATTTGAATTGATTTTATCATAGATACTTTGTACACTTTTAGCTCTGTTTGAGAAGCTTAAGCCTTTATCAAGTCCTGTATCTTTAAAAGCGTTGATAATAGAATTCTCGATTTGTGTAATTTTGTCATTCAATTCATAAGCTGCAAAATATGCTTCTTTGTTTTTTATATCAGGTCTATTTTTTTCTAACAATTTGAATGCAGCATCTTTTTTGAGAGCTTTTAGTTCGTTTAAAGAATTTTTATCAATTTCTTTTGTTGCGTATTTTTCAACTATAGAAAGTGCATCAAGAGTATCTTTAGGATTTCCGATTTTGTCTATTGCGTTTTTAACTATTGCAAGTCTTGTATCATTGAATCCATACACATTTGAATTTTTTGAAGCAATCATGTTGCTGGAAATAATTCTTGTAAGTTTTGTAACATTACCGTTTTCCATTAATCTTTTATCAGTTGTTTCCATTGCTCCATAATCAAGAATTTTTCCATATTGGAAGTTGTGTCCGTGAGTTCTATCCACATCAGAAGAATCAAATCTACTAATTGTTAAATCTTTTTGTTGCGATTTTGAAGTTTTATCAGGTAAAAATTCATTTAACATAAAGCCGTCTTTATCAATGACGTCATTAACTTTTCCAAAATAGAATCCTGCAAAGTCGTTGCCTTTACCTTTGGAATATAATGCGTTTTGAGGTTCGATAGAGCGTCCGTGTATATTTTTCATGTATTTTAGGTCGTCATCAATATTATTGAAAGCTTTTAAAACAAAAGGTTTAGAGTTTTCGATAGAAATTTCGTAGCCTGAGCCAAATGAACCGTATCCAAGTTGTTTTACTTTAACATCTTTTTTGAAAATAGATTTTAAAGTTGTTGCTAAATTATTAACATTTCTTTCATCTTTAGGTATGCTTGCAAAATTACTAAATGCTTGATAAATATTTGCAACAAAATCTTTTTGTTCCGATTTTGGAATATCATTAATCCATTCTTTAGGTAAATGTCCTACTCGCCTGTCTGTATTTGGATATCTTGATAAAATTTGACTTAGTTGTTGATAATCTGTCATATTTGTTTCAAGAGTGTGCGTCAAATTACCTTTATATGTTAGATTTTCAGGCGTTAGTTTTGTGCCTTGAGATTTATGATAATTAAAGAATTCAAAAAGTTGTTCAGGTTCAAATTCTTTTATTCTAGGTGCAATTGATGTTAAATTGTTAAAATCTTGAGATTTTACATAGTTGATAAAGTCATCAGGATTTCCTGTTTTGTTTGCAATTAAATATGCTTGAAGTTTACTATCAAAATCTTTTGCATCAAATTTTGAATCAAATTTTTCAAAAAGTGTTGTCTTTAGTTCTTGATATTTAGGAGTTTTAATAAAATCAAGAGCAGAAGAAATATGGGTTTCATTAGTATAAACATGTCCCATTTGTGCAAGTTCTAATTTTACATTTTGAGGAATTCTGTTTAATGTTTCGGGTTTTGTATTATTGTAAATATCAATAAATCCAAGGCTTTTAGAATGTACAAGAGCTAAAAGATTAAAGAACTTATTTTCATCAGTAATACTATCTAATAATTTGGTAGGTATATTTTCAAAATCTCTAAGCAGTAATGAAATGCTTGGATCATCTGCACCATCTTTTAAAATAACTTGCAAAACTTTAGGGTGCGCAGAATTGATAGCATCAACAGTTTGTTTATCAATGTTGAGATTCTTTAAACCGTAATTTTCTAAGAATACTTTTAGAGCATTATCATTTAACAAATTAATCATTTTAAATTGTTTGTTAACGGTTTCAGGAGTTTCGTTCATTATATTTTCTATAAGTTCGTCTTTTATTTTTTTAATTTTTTTGTTATTTTTAACCAAATTTTGAGCTTTTATTAAAAGAGATTTTGCCATAGGATTTTTTAAAGCAATTTTTTCTTCAATTTGAGAATAATTATATTTTGGTGCTCCATTGTTATCTGTTGCATGAAGCATATCAAGGAACTCAGTTTTATCTGTTTTTTGTCCTAATTCTACCCATGTTTGTATATTTTTGCCATTAAAACGAGGTGTATTGTCTACATTTTTGGCATTAATCAGCTCAATAATGATATCTTTATCTACACTTTTGCTAAGATTCATTAAATCTACAAAATCTTGATTGTAATATATTTTTGAATATTGTTTAGATTGGATATTAGCCATAGCCTCATATATGGCCTTAGCTTCAGTAGAGTAATTTCCTTGTAGTTCAGAAATTGCTTTTGCGTTAAATTGATAATCTCCTGTAAACAATTTTGCATCAATTACTTGCAATAAGAATTGTTTTTCTTCGTCAGTTTTTGCATTGTTGTATAACTCATTGAGTTTTTGTCTGTCATCTTCTGTAAATCTATGCGTGTCATTATATTCGTTTCGCATATTTGATATTTTTTTATCAAAAGCTTTACTATTAAGGACTTTGATTCCATTGCTTTTAGCAATATTACCAATGTGTACAAATTCAAAATTATCAGTAATTCTAATAACTTTGCCGTTAGTCATTACTTTTATATGTTCAGGGTCTTGTGCAATTAGTTTGTCAACTTCTTCTTGTGTATAGGTTTTTATTTCCCCTTCAGCCATATTTTTTACTGCCATGTTAGGTTTGTCAGTATATTGGTTAGGGTCGTTTCCGTTTACTCTTTTTGTTGACCAATCTTGATAAGTTTTTAGGTATAGCTCAAATAATTTAACTCTTTCAGGTGAATTTGGCATTTTTAAAATTTCGTTGCGAATAGCAAGAAAATCTTCTCTTGTTGTAGCTTTATCAAGCGCAGATTCTAACTCTTTTTTCGTTTTTAGAGTAGTTTCAGTTTTAACATTCTCAGCTTTAGGCTCTGGTTTCACAGCTTTAGTACCTTCACCGTCAGCTTTCACCTCAACAGTAGAGCCGTCAGGTTTTACTTCAACTACTGTTCCATCTGGCATTTGTAGGATTTTGTTGTTAGTATTGGCTTGTGCACTGAGTTTTTCTTTCAAAAATTGTTTGCCTTTTTGTACACCTTTCACAATTTTGCCTTTGTGACCTGCAACAAGTGACATAAGTTGAGAAAAACCTTCTCCTGACAAGTCAATTTGTCCGGTTAGTGTTAAATCTCCTAATAAACTAAGCGAGGAATCAACTCCAATATCAGCCATTGCGGCAACAAGTTTAGGTGTGTTTTTAGCAGTAAGCGCAGTTTTAGCCATACTTCCGACTTTACCGGAACCTGCACCTATAGCAAATAGTGCTGCATTAACAAGAGTTTCTTGTCTTAGTTCTTTGTTCTTTTCTTTATCTGGGTTTTCTTTTGTATTTTCATTATATGCCTCAACACCAATACCGCCAAAAGATGAAATTAAACCTCCACCAAGAGCTGCTGGAGGGCAAAATGCCATACCTCCAACCATTACTACCATACCTGCGATTTGTACTGTGTTTCTTGCAGTTTGTACAATACCTTCTTGGTCTTGTGCAAAAGATGATGCTAATGCTGATGCGTCTTTTGTACCATAAGCATTCTTGTAATCATTTGCCATTGTTTTGGCATAATCTTCTAGCTTTTTACCATTAAGTGCTTTGGAATAGTTTGTATCAAGTCCTTTTAGTACCTTTTCTGCAAGAGAAGGTAATACCATATCTGTATTAGGCTTAAATTTAGAATCTTCAGGGATAGAAGAATCAACAAGTTCAAGATTATCAAGTGTTAAACCTTGTTTAGGGTCATTGTTCTTTAGATTAAATGTATATTTTTCACCTGTTAAATCTTGTAACCCTTTGTTAATTTTATTGATGTCATTACCATACAATTTAGATAATACTTGATATATCGAGGTTTTAAGTCTTTTATTTCCATTTTCAAGAGTTTTTAAATCAACACCGTTTGCATTGTTACCTTTGACAAGAGTTATGTCATTATCAAGCATGTTGTGAATATCTTGTAATCTGTTATGCAAATTGTTTGCAAAAGTGTATTGAGCAGCACTATCATTAAACTTTTGGATATTTTCTTTGTTAAACTTAACGCCTTGTTCAAGGAGATAAGTTTCTTCAAAAGTCATTAGTCTGTCACCGTCAGAAGGGTTGTAAGCTTGTTTTATTTTTTGTGCTGTTTTTTGGGTAATCTTCTGCCCATTCTCACTTTTTGTAGTTGTTGATATCTTTTTTTCGTCAATAGATTCTTTAATGAAATTTTGTTTAAAACTGTTAACGCTGTTTTGATAGTTTTTATCATCTTTTTTAGGTAGAGCAAGTAGTTGGTTTTGTAACCTGTTAAGTTGTCCTTCGGTAAGACTATCAAGACCTTTCTTAATCATTTGTTTTTGCTTGTCGTTATAGCTGTCGATTTCAGGGAAAGTCTTGAAAATATCTTCTCTTTTTCTTCTAAGATATTCTTTGTATGTAAGAGTGCCTTGTTTAGCTTCACGCAGAAACTCTGCAGTTTCAAATTGTTTATGTACGACTTTTGCAACATTAGATTTTGCAAGTTCTGAGTTTAATTTTTCTTTGACAAAGTTATATGCTTTGCTGATATCACCATTATCTTGAGCTTCAAGAAGTTTTTGAGCTTGTTCAGCATTACTTTTAATATTTTCAATGGCATTGTCTTGAGCTTCTTCTGTAGTCATTTTAGGAGTTTTAGATGCTTCTGAAGAACTATTGTTTATCCTTACTGAATCAACATTTTTATCTTGTTTATTACCCGCAATACATTGTGACAACTTTGCTTGTAGTTGAGCATCAGAAAGTTTGTGCAACTCATCAGGTTTGAGTTGTGGATTTAGACTAACAATTTGTGATATTAATGTATTTCTATCTACACTTACCAATTACTTATTCCTTTGACATGTTTAGATACATGTTATTACGGTAAGTTTTGAAATTTCTTTAGGATAAATTATGATATCTTTACAAAAAGTAATGTTTTTTTGAGATTACTTGTTTTTATAAATTGAAATCACCGTTTTTCTTGATGTGTTCAACCAAACCACCATCATTTAAAAGTTTTATCATTACAGGAGGTAGTGGTTCAATCTGAGTAATTGTACCTTTTGTTAGATTGTTTAATATACCTTTTTCGATATCTAGGTCGAGTTCATCACCTGCATCAATACCATCTGTATCACATTCAATAGCAAGTAATCCAATATTTATAGCATTCCTATAAAAAATTCTTGCAAAAGATTTTGCGAATACTGCACCAACTCCAGCAATTTTGATTATTTGTGGTGCATGTTCTCTTGAAGAGCCAAGTCCAAAATTGTTTCCAGCAACAACAAAATCGCCCTTTTGCATAGTTGATGCAAAATTTGGGTCTGCATCTTCTAATACATGTTTTGCAAACTCAGGAAGATTAGAACGAAGGTGAAACAATCGCCCAGGTGCAATATGGTCTGTTGAAATATTATCTCCGAATTTGAATGCTTTACCTTTCATAATCTCTCCTTTTTAATGTCCAGGTTTTAGAACCTGCAAGTTTCTAGTTTCTGATAACTCTCTGCGAGCTTCTCTTATTTTTTTTCTGCTTTCGTCAGAAAGGCTCAACCCGTTACAAAGTCTGTCAATAAACCCTGTATTAAGTTTTACGGCCTTATCAAGAGCGCCAAGTTCTTCCAAAACATCTTTTATCTCTGAAAATTTGTATCCGAAAGAATGTTTTGATTGGTAAACCATTGTTTCACCAGATTCTGCAGATATAGGTTCACCACCAAGTTCAAAATGCAGTTTGAATATAGATTTCAAATCCTGCAACTCAGACTGCATTGTCTGAACACTTTGTTGGATTCTAAGGAATCTTTCAAAAAGATAATCAATATTTTCTAACTGTTTAGTTTGCCAATCATATTTTTGCAAATAAAGTTTTTTAAGTTTTGGATATGCAAGAGCAAGACCCATTGCATCAGCCATAGCTCTATGATGGTTTTCTAAATCAACATGAAATTTTTCTGTTAAAGCTGCTAATCCATGAGATTCCAAATCAGGACAAATCTCTTTAAACATTTGTTGAGAATCAATTCTTTCGTTTTCAAATTTCTTCTTAAAAACTCTTTTGCAAGCTTCGTTTAAAAATGAATAATCAAAAATTGCATTATGAGCAACAATAGGAGCATCACCAATAAAATCTAAAATTTCTCCTAGTATTTCGCTTTCTTTTGGTGCATCTGCAACCATATCCTCTGTTATTCCATGAATCGCAATACTTGATTTTCTGATATGTTGTTCAGGATTAATAAGAGTTTGGTATGTATCTTTTACTTTCCCGTTTTCAAGTCTTACGGCTGCAAATTCGATAATTCTTTCTTTTGTATAATCCAACCCTGTGGTTTCTGTATCTAATACTATTTCTACAACTTTTTTCCTAGGCATTTAATTCATCTTTCTCTCTTAATAATAAGTATATTAGAATAATAGCATGAAAAAAATATATATGTTAAAATATACTCGTCAATTTAAATATTAAGGGGTTTAGTTATGGCAATAGATATAAATAAAGACAATCTTGATTCTGAGGTTTTGGATACCGAAGGTATAGTTGTTGCAGATTTTTGGGCTCCATGGTGTGGACCTTGTCGTAAATTAGGTCCTGTATTGGAAGAATTGGAAAAAAGTTTTGAAGGCAAGATGAAGCTTGTAAAAGTCAATGCTGATGAAAATTTTGAAATAATGAAACAGTTTTCAGTAAGTGGGCTTCCAACTCTTTTGGTTTTTAAAAACGGTGAACCTGTAGAAAGAATGGCAGGACTTATTCCTAAATCTTCTATTATTAATAATATAGAAAAACATTTATAGAGAGCGAAAAAAATGATTGATAGATATTCTTTACCTGAAATGAAAGCAATTTGGGACTTGCAATCAAAGTTTTCTTACTATTTGAAGGTCGAAATTGCAGTCTGTGAGGCTTATGCGAAGCTGGGCAAAATACCAAAAGATGCGTTAGAAAAAATTAAAACCTTCGCATCGTTTGATTTGGATAGAATTGCAGAAATTGAGGCTGAAGTAAGACATGATGTCATCGCATTTTTGACCAATGTAAATGAAACCGTTGGTGAAGAATTGGCACAATATATTCATATGGGGCTTACGAGTTCAGATGTTATTGATACGGCATTTGCCTTACAGATAAAAGATTCTTCTGTTATTATTGAACAAAAATTTGAAAATCTTTTGGATACTATGAGAGATATGGCAAAAAAATATAAACATACTGTTTGTATTGGACGCTCTCATGGTGTTCATGCTGAGGTTATGACATTTGGTGTAAAGGTTTTGAGTTGGTTAGATATATTTGAAAGAGTTTATGATAAGTTCAAATATTCGGTAAAAAATATCAACAAAGGTCAAATTTCAGGGCCTGTAGGAACTTATAGTAATGTTCCTATGGATATAGAAACTCTAACTTGTGAAACCTTAAATTTGGAACCTGCAAGAATATCAACACAAATAATTGCTCGAGATATTCATGCTGATTATATGCAATCATTGTCTTTAATAGCTTCAACAATAGAACAGGTAGCCGTTGAAATTAGGCATCTTCAAAGAACAGAGGTTCATGAGGTTGAAGAAGGGTTTGGAAAAAATCAAAAAGGTTCATCTGCTATGCCTCATAAGAAAAATCCTGTTTTGTGTGAAAATTTATGTGGATTGGCAAGAGTTGTAAGAAGTAATTCTTTGGCTGCAATGGAAAATATTGCATTATGGCATGAAAGAGATATTTCACATAGCTCGACAGAGCGTATAATATTCCCTGATTCATTAGAATTGGTGGATTTTATGCTAACTAGGTTAAATAATGTTCTCAAAAATCTTGTAATAAAAGAAGATAATATGGAAAAGAATTCAAACCTTTTCGGAGGTATTGTTTATTCTCAAAAAGTTCTTCTAACTCTTGTAGAAAAAGGCTTAACAAGAGAAGATGCTTATAGAATCGTTCAAAAACACGCACTTGATGCGTTTGAAAACAATGGTGATTTCAAGAAAAATTTAGAATCTGATAAAGAAGTTACTAAATTGCTAACCAATGATGAAATTGAAGAATGTTTTGATAGAGAAAAATATCTACAGAATATAGATGCTATTTTTGAAAAATTTGCTCTTTAGTTTAGTTTTTATTTAGAATCCGAGTTTAATATTTCTTTAATAGAGTCAGCTATATAAGTACAATCCCTACTGTATGATTTTATGCAATCTGTATGAAATCCTCTAGTAGCACCTGTTAATCTATAGTTTACATTATGTAGCAGGGCGATATTTGCTGCAAATTCACTATTATTATCTGGAGCCATGTATGGGAAAATTAAGCAAGGCTTTTTAGGATAAGGATTATAAAAATCATAAAAAGTACTTCCTAATGCGAGATTTAAAGAATTTTCATCTTTAATATTTTCATTCCAAGCTTTATGTTGTTTTTGGTTTGTTATTAAAATATCTTTAGATTGTCGATTATTATTAATTATATATTTATTTATTGCATTAATTCCTTCTTCAGTTGAGAAGATGGGAGCTATAATAATATTATTGTTATGTTTTTCTAAAGAGCTTTTATATTTATATAAATCCATAAGACTTTCAGTTAAAGATTCTCCTGAAATTGTATTATCATCAAGAATAACAAAAGTTTTATTTTGTGAATCTTTGCTCCTTAAATTTAAATCAATAAAATCAGAAATTCTGTTTTGAGGTATATCGTTTACTAATTGATATTGATGTGTAATTAGATTATAGCTCTTTTTTTCTGTAGGAAGTATGTATAAAATATCTTCCTTTTGTTTACCTTGAGCTTTGTTAAAATCAATAATATTTTTATGTATTTCGCTTAAATTTTTAGCTATAGATTCTGGAGTAAAAACCATTAGAGCATTATCTAAATGTTGAATTACATCGCTTTTTACATCACACCTTTTATCTTGTTCAGATATTCTATCAAATAGTGTCGCATCTATTGTAGCATTAAGTTCTTTTTTACTCATCTGTTCAGGACGCATTTGGTTATAGATGTTTTCAATAGTTGGTTCTTGCTCGTTTTTGATTATAATTGGTTCTATGCCAAGAGCTTTCGTTTCGTTAAGAATTTTTTCATCTATATCTTTTTGTGCTAATAATTCTCGAGTAGTTTCTTCAAGATTTTTGTTTCTATTCAAAAAATTTATTCCGTCTTCAAATCCAGATAATACAAAAAATTTGATATTTTTGTAGTTGTTATATTTTAACTCTTTAAGACTATCATTACAATTTTTTATTTGTTCAATTTTATTTTTATCAAGAAAAACTGCATTATCTTCACCATGCAAACTACCCATTTGTTTTTGTGTAATTAAATAATTTAAAGATCTATTAAGTCCAAACATATTCTCTGTGAGATAGTTTTGGTGCATTATTGCACCGACATTTAGGATATCATTTTTTTTAAGTTTTTTTATTACTAAATCAAGACTTCTCAAGTTTGCAAATTGTGTAGCTTGTTGCATTGTAGATAATATTTTTTCTCTAGGATAATCGGTTGTTTTTTCGATGTTCGTAACAGCATTTTTTATGTCCTCTATGGAAACTTCATTTAAGGAGTTGTGATAATTTGTATAAACTTTATCAAATTGTGCTAATGCAGATTCTCTAAAAGGTATGATTTTATTTATCTTTTGAGTGTTTGCTATGTTTTGAGGACGAGTCCACCATATACCCTTGAAATTTGTAGCCGATTTAGTAAGTTGGTTGTTTGATATAATTGTATTTGTGGTAACTTTTTTGTTTGTTTTTATATTGTTATAATAATTGTTTGATATGTTTGTTTGATTAATCGTTAACATTTTTAGATTCCTCTAATAGCTTTTTTGATAGGCTAGATACTGAATATGTGTCTATTGAGCCTGATTTTATTCTAAATAGGTATTCGTTTGTGTTGCATTGGTTATGGTTTATATCGTGCAATAGTGCAATGTTTGCAGCAAAACTACAGTTGTTGTCGGGTGCCATATATGGAAAGATTACGCAAGGCTTTTCATTGTATTGCCATTGATAGCCAAATGCTGTTTTCCCTAATACATGGCTAAGAAGATTTGGATTTTTTATATCTTTTTCCCAATTATTGTTTATTTGTTTGTGAAATAAGATTTTATCTTGTTTTCGGTTGTTTTTATAAAGTACTTCTTGAATTTTATTAGTTCCCTTTGTTGTTACTAAAAGAGGTGCATAAATAAAATTGATATTTTGTTGATTAACACTATCCATTCTTTCGGCAAAAGGGAAAAAGTTGTCAGTCATTGACTCCCCTGAAATGGCGCAATCGTCAAGGAATACAATTGTTTTATTTTTAAGTTTTGGAGAATTAATATTCTCTAGAATTGTTTCAATATCAGTAAATTTATTTTTATCAATATTGTTTGTCAGTTGATATTGGTGATTAATTAATCCATAGCTTTTTTCTGAATCAGGGATACAAAATAATAAGTCTTTTTCACTTTTGTTAATAGATTTGTTGAATTTGATAATGTTTTGATGCATATTAGCAAATCCATCAGACATAGATTCAGGACTAACAACAAGCAGGTTGTTATGTAAATATTTAATAGTGTCAGTTTTTACATTACTTTGAGCATTAGCATTTGGAATTCTTAACTTAATAATACTGGCATCTATTACAGCGTTTAGTTCGTCTTTTGACATTTGTTCAGGACGCATTTGCTCGTATATGCTTTTTGTTGTTGCTTCGTTTTTATTTTTTATAACAGTTGGTTTGATTCCTAATTCTTTGGCTTGATTGATTATATCGGTATCAATGTTACCTTTTGATATGATTTCTTTAGTATTTTCAGACAGGTTTTTATTTCTATTTAAAAAATTAATACCATTGTCGAAACCTGATAAAATATAAAATTTATTTTTTTTGTTTTGAATTAAATTTTTTATGTCAGATAGATTCTTTATAGAGTTTTCTTTTAGTTGTGCAAGTTTATTTTTGTCTAGAAATATTGCATTATTATTTCCAGATAAATCTCCCATTTTCTTTTTTTGTATTAAGTAATGTAGAGTCATATTTAATCCAAAATTGTTTTTTACAAATTCAGGTTGGTTTGTATTAGAAATATCGCCAATCATTCCGATGTTATCTTTATTTAGTTGATTGATAATATGTTTAATGCTTTTTATACTGGCAAATTGTGTTGCTTGTTGCATTGTTGATAAAATTTTATTTTTAGGGTGTTTTTGTTCAAGTTCTTTGACCGTAAGTTCTATATCCGAAAGTGGGGTTTCGTGTAAATCTTGTTTGTATTCTGTGAATAGTTCATTAAATTCTTTTGAAGCACTTTCTTTTGTTATTGGTCGTGGTGTTTGGGCACAGGCTTTTGCTTTTGCAAGCATAATACTCTGTGCTTTTTCATAAGATTTAAGAGCATAAAAATGTACATTACTTTTAATAGGTACGCTTTGCGTGTTCTCAAACTGTTTGTTTTGAGTTTTTGCAGAGTTTGTATGTTGTGGATAACAGTTTTTAGAATATTGATTAATCGTCAGCATACTCTACCTCCAAATGAATATTTAGAGGTTATCTGCATATTATTAATGTTGATTGAACTAATTAGATTCATGATTCTCTTTTGAGATTTACTTTCAAATAGAAGAATGTCTGAAAATAAATTTTTTTGTTTATTTTTTGCAAAATATTAAGAAAAGTTAATAAAAGAGCAAATTTTTAAAAGAATCGGGTTTTATATAGATGTGTGAAGTAAAAGGTAATTTTTGTATGAATAATGTATCTTTAAATATGCCAAGACATAATATATCATTTGGTAATCAAGATAAAACCGAAAAGAAAACCCCACCGAATCCTACAATTTCCGGTGTCCCTCTAAGAGGTACAAAACGGTTAAATATGCACCCTTTAGTTATTGGTGGCATAAACGGCTTTTGTTGGTTAAGCGCAGGTATTATTACGGATAGACTGATATCAAAGATATTTAAGACAAAAGCAGGTTCTGTACCCGCAAGAATATTGCAAGGTGCTTTAGCTCTAGCTACTGGATATAATGCATATAGAGTTGCAAAGAATGAAGTTTCAAAAGCGTAATATATTTAACATATTATTTAACTTTTGCTAGTATTGTGTAATACTAATAAAAAAGAATATATTATGGGAAGGATTAACAAATGATTAATGTTGCAGTTTGTGGCTCAAACGGCAAAATGGGAAAAGAAGTTGTAAGAGCTGTAAATGAAGATAATGAACTAACTTTGGTTGCTCAAATAGATATTGTTGATGGTGAATATTCTTCAATAAAAGATGCGTCTGCTCAAAAAAAGATAGATGTATTGGTTGATTTTACACAACCAAAAAGTATATATGAAAATGCACAGTATTGTTTGAACAATGGAATTAATATTGTTATAGGTACTACAGGTTTGTCTGATGAACAAATCGCTAACCTGAAATCTTTATCGGAACAGAATAAAGTATCTTGTTTAATCGCTCCAAATTTTTCAACTGGTGCAGTTTTGATGATGATGTTTGCAAAACAGGCCGCAAAGTATTTTGATAATGCAGAAATTATAGAACTTCATCACAACCAAAAGAAAGATGCTCCATCAGGTACTGCTGTAAAAACAGCATTAATGATGTCTGAAGCTTCTGAAAAATCTTTTGTTACAGGAAACTGTCCTGAAACTGAAACAATTAAAGGTGCGAGAGGCGGTATTTCATATTCTGATATCCATATACATTCAGTAAGAATGCCCGGGTATATTGCATCTCAAGAGGTATTGTTCGGCTCATCGGGGCAAACATTTAAAATCAGGCATGATTCTATGAATAGAGAATGTTATATGCCAGGGGTTTTAATGGCAGTAAAACATGTGATGACAAAGCCTGAATTTATTTACGGCTTAGAAAATATAATGTAGAGAGTATTTAATTAGAGTAAGGAATGTTAAGTATGAGAAAACCACAAATAGCAATTTTAGGTGCTACAGGAGTTGTAGGTAGAGAAATTACAAAAATCACAGAAGAATTAGGTATTGAATATAAATCTATAAAATTTCTTTCAAGTGCCAAGAGTGCAGGTTCAAAGATTACTTTTAAAGGAAGTGAATACACTGTTGAAGAAGCAACTCCTGATTCTTTCAATGGAATAGATATTGTAATGGCTTCTGCAGGTGGTTCAACCAGTCAAAAATTTGCTCCCGAAATTGTAAAACGAGGTGGTGTAATTATTGATAACTCAAGTGCATTCAGAATGGAAAAAGATGTACCATTAGTTATTGCTTATGTAAATGATGAAGATTTGAAAAAGCATAAAGGTATTATTGCAAATCCAAATTGCTCAACTTCACAATTAATGTTAGTGTTAAAACCTTTGCATGAAAAAGCAAAAATAAACAGATTGATTGTATCTACATATCAGGCTGTAAGTGGTGCAGGGTTGGCTGCAATTAACGAATTAAGAGAAAATACTATTGCAACATTAGAAGATAAACCATTTGAAAATAAATGTTTCAAAAAACCTATTTCTTTTAATGTTATTCCTCAAATTGATGTTTTCTGTGAAAACGGATATACAAAAGAAGAAATGAAGGTTGTAAACGAAACTAAAAAAATCTTACATTTAGCAGAAGAAACACCTATTTCTTGTACTGCAGCAAGAGTTCCTGTGTTCAATGGTCACTCAGAAGCTGTTGATATTGAATTTGATAAGGAAATTTCGCCTGATGAGGTTAGAAATATCTTGAAGGATTCTTTTGGTATAGAGGTTATTGATAATCCGGAAAACTATGAATATCCAACAACAAGAGATGCAAGTGGTAACAACCCTGTATATGTAGGTCGTATAAGAAAGAATTTAGCATTGAAAAACGGTATTTCATTATGGTGTGTAGCTGATAACTTAAGAATTGGAGCTGCATTAAATACTGTCAGAATATGTAAAAAAGTGATAGAAATGGGATTGTTTGGAGGTAAAAATGAATAAAGGAATTTCTCCCGTCGGTATTAAGTTTGGAGCAAAGCGAGTTGGTATAAAACCAAACAAGGCTATTGATACAGCTTATGCTAGAGAATTGGTTGCTATAAGAAATCGCAGAAGTGCAGAAGATGTATTTGAGAAAATTAATCCTGAAAACAAAATGGAAAAGGTTAAAAATAAAATTCAAATAGCCATTGATACAATGACAGAGAAATTAAGCAAATAATTTTTATTACTTTTTGTTAATGTTAGACTATATTCAATTATGTATTTGATGTAGAATGACATTATCTATAGTTCTGTTTCAGAGGGAAGAAGTACAAATATGGGTCAAATACTCAATCGGAAGAATATTTCAGAATTCGTTGCAAATCTGCATAAAGCAGGGAAAACAGTTGTAACAACAAACGGCTGCTTTGATATTTTGCATGTCGGGCATGTCAGATATTTGCAAAAATCAAAAAGTTTTGCAGATTATTTAATCGTGCTTTTAAATTCTGATAAATCCGTAAAAAGTATAAAAGGTGATGACCGTCCTATAAATAATGAAATGGACAGAGCAGAGATTTTAGTTGCTTTGAATTGTGTCGATTTTGTTGTTTTATTTGATGAGGATAGTCCTGCAAGTTTGTTGGACGAAATAAAACCCGATGTTTATACCAAAGGTGCAGATTATACTATGGAAACTCTGCCAGAAAGAGATATTATGATTAAAAATGGAACAAAGGTAGAATTTATCGACTTTGTTCAAGGTAAATCGACTACGAATATAATTAATAAAATCAATAATAAGGAGTAATCTATGAAATCATTCACATTGGAACAAATTGCGCAAATAACAGGGGGCTTGTTATCAAAAGCAGAAGATGTTGCAGTTACAAAAATTGCACCACCGGTATTGGCTGATGAATCAACATTGGCACTGGCTTTAGGCGAGGAAGAAATTGCAAATCTTGCATCTTCAAAAGCAAAGGCAGCATTAGTTCCATTAGGAGTTAATATTGACGGTTATTCAACAATCGAAGTTGAGCGCCCAAGGTTGGCTATGATGAAATTGATTACATTATTCTATGAAGCTCCTGAAACAAACTCAGGTGTTCATCCAACGGCTGTTGTTCACCCAGAGGCTAAATTAGGACAAAATGTTTCATTAGGACCAAATGTTGTTATTGCAAAAGGTGCAACAATAGGTGACAATACTACAATTTTAGCTAATAGCTATGTTGGAAACCATGCAACTGTTGGTAGTGAATGTTTCTTCCACGCAGGTGTAAATATCGGTGATAGAGTTCAGGTAGGTAATAAAGTTATACTTCACCATGGTGTTTCTTTAGGCGCAGATGGATTTAGTTTTGTTACAGAAAATCCAAACAATATTGAACAAGCTAGAAAAGATGGCGAAATTAAAGATACACAAGCTGAGCATGTAATCTTCAAAATCAATTCTATCGGTTCTTTGACTATCGGTAATAATGTAGAAATCGGTGCGAACACTGCTATTGATAGAGGTACAATCGAAAATACCGTAATCGGTGATAATACCAAAATTGATGACCTTGTTATGATTGGACATAACTGTAAAGTTGGCAAAGGTTGTATGATAGTTTCTCAAGTTGGTATTGCTGGTAGTTGTGAAATAGGTGATAGGGTTGTTATTGCAGGTCAAGCTGGTTTGGCTGACCTTATTAAA
>USCK01000004.1 GCA_900553205.1 uncultured bacterium
CTGCATCATTTTGAGCTATTGTGTATAATGTTGTCAAATCATCTTTGTATTCAGGTCTTTCAACATATCTCAAAGCATCAATAGCAGATACTCTCATATCAGGGCTTG
This sequence comes from uncultured bacterium, assembly GCA_900553205.1. GTDB lineage: Bacteria > Cyanobacteriota > Vampirovibrionia > Gastranaerophilales > Gastranaerophilaceae > UMGS1585. The sequence continues at coordinate 109 of USCK01000004.1, forward strand.
GGTTTTCCTTCAATGTTGTAATGATTGCTTTTGAACCAGGCAATTCAGTTACAGGAGGAACTGTTCCTGATAACTTTTGTAATTCATCTGCGTATGTTTTTTGCAAAATACAAGTTGTGAACATTGCATATTCTTTGTTGCGTTCAGCTTGTTCATAAGGTGAAAGCTTGTTACCTTCTTCAACTTCTTGAGGAGTTAACTCATTAGGAAGTTTTACTGTGTCAGGGTTTTGACCTGCTTTTACTGCTTCTTCTTTCGCTTTATCGTTTTCTGCGATTTTGTTTCTGATTGCAACTTGTTGTTCTGTTGGTCCAGGTAATTTTGATGTATCAACATTAATAATATCAATTAATTTATCAAAAATATTTTCTTGAACATAAGGAACAACTTCTGATTGTGTTGCTTCATTTAAACCTTTTTTAGCGATACTTTCCATTGTTAAAGCTTGAGTATCATAATCGGCACTGCTTAAACCTTTAAATGCTTCTTCTGCTAGAGCTTCAGGACCTTTTTCATCAGCAGGTTTAACTTCTACATTAGGAGTTTGTGTTGCTTGAGGTGCTGGTGTTGCTTGAGGAGCTTCAGCAGGTTTATTATCAATTACCGGAGGTGGAACTTGAGCAGGTTGTTCAGGAGCTTGTGGAGCTTCTGGAGCCGGTGCTTGAGGTTGTTGATAAGGTGTCATATTTACCGGTGGGTAATAAGGCATTGCCGGAGGCGCATTTAATGTCGGCGTATCTAAGTTAATTTGTACTGCGTTGTAACTGGGAGCAAACGATGGCTTACGCACTGCGTTTTGTTGAACTGCCGGTTGTTGCATCCCATAATTTTGTGGGGCTTGAATCATAGTATTTCCTTTCCTAAACTTCTACGTACATATATATAAAGATACTGTACATTCAAAAATTGCTATTTAATTCTTAACTAATTTACAAAAGTTAATAAATATTTATGCAATCCAACTTTTTTGTTGTCCGTCAGCTGCAGGTTGAGGTCCCATTTGAGGCTGAGGAACATTCAATGTTGGTTGGCTAAGGTTTAATTGAACAGCATTGTAGCTTGGCTTGAAATCATAATTAGGATATTGTTGCGCTACATTGCATGTTGGAACTTGTGTTGACATTTTCATTTTCCTTTCAATTATGTACACATTTGTATTTAACACTTAGTTTAATGTGTGTCAAAAAATTTTTTTGTTAGTTTACAAATTATTTGTTACATTAATTAACATTGTTATCTCAAAGTTTATATGTTAAAATACTGTCAATTTATAGTAATAAGGGGTTTATTATATGGCAGAAAAAGATATTGAAAAAATTATAAAAACAGCAAGAGGCATAAAAAAAGCTGATTTAGTAATAAAGAATGCAAAAGTCGTGAATGTTTTATCAGAAGAAATTCATGAGGCTGATGTTGCTATTGCTGATGGTGTGATTGCCGGTATTGGTAAAGATTATCATGGTGAAAAAGAAATTGATATAAAAGGTGCGTATTTGTCACCTTCTTTTATAGATGGTCATGTTCATATTGAAAGCTCTATGCTTTTGCCTAGAGAATTTGCTAAAGCTGTTGTTCCAGCAGGTACAACAACTTTGATAATAGATCCACATGAAATTTCTAATGTACTTGGCTTACAGGGTATAAGTTTTATGCGTGAAGCAATTCAAGGTCTGCCAATGGATGTTTACATGATGCTGCCGTCATGTGTTCCTGCAACACCGTTTGAAACTTCAGGTTTTGACTTAAACAGTTATGATTTATCTTTATTAATTGATAAACCTTGGGTTTTGGGTATTGCTGAAATGATGAATTTCCCAGGGGTTTTGAATCTTGACAGTAATGTCATGGCGAAATTGAAACTTGCTGAAACGAAAGGTAAGCGTATTGATGGGCATGCACCTTGTTTGAGTGATAAAGATTTATGTGCATATATTGCCGCAGGTGTTGCATCTGACCATGAATGTACAACTCCTGATGAAGCAATAGAAAAACTAAGAAAAGGCATGTATCTTATGATAAGAGAAGGTTCTGCAGCAAAAGATTTGAGAGCGTTGCTTCCTGTATTGAAGGAAAAAAATACCAGAAAATGTATTTTTGTAACAGATGACAGACACCCTGAAGATTTGCTTGAACATATCAATTCTATGGTAAGAATTGCCGTAGAAGCCGGTGTTCCTGCTATTAAGGCTATTCAAATGGCAAGTTTAAATACTGCAGAATACTTTAAAATCCCTAATTTAGGTGCGATAGCTCCAGGGTATAAAGCAGACTTTGTAGTGTTACCTGATTTAAAATCATTTAAACCTGATTTAGTGTTTAAAAAAGGTAAATTAGTTGCAGAAAACGGAAAACTGATTGCAGATATAACAAAGAACGAAATACCTGCAGTTCGTGGTTCTGTCAATGTTAAGTGGATAAAATATGAAGATTTCAAAATTGAGGCAAAATCAGATACTGTTAGAGCTATTGAAGTTATACCACACCAATTAATAACCAGAAGTGTTGAATCAAAAATAAAGGTTGTTGACGGTTATGCTGAAAGTAATCTTGAAACAGACACTTTAAAAATCTGTGTTATAGAGCGTCACAGAGCAGGTGGTAATATAGGTAAAGGTTTTGTAAAAGGCTTTAATCTCAAAGCAGGTGCTATGGCATCAACAGTTGCACATGACTCTCATAATATGATTGTTATAGGTACAAATGATAAAGATATGTACACTGCAGCTGTAGAGCTTATAAAATCTCAAGGTGGTAAAATTGTTGTAAACAATGGAGAAATCTTGGCTCATTTGCCGTTACCTATCGCAGGTTTAATTTCAGATGAAGCTTTTGATACAGTAATCAAAAAGAGCATGCAACTGAATGCAGCAGCGAAAAGTATCGGTTGTGAAATAGATGACCCATTTATGGCTATGGGATTTTTATCATTACCTGTTATCCCTGAATTAAAAATTACGGATAAAGGTGTCTTTGATACCACAAAATTTGAGTTTATAGATATATTTAAACCAAGTGCAGTAGTTGTTTAAATAAATATTTTCTGATATTATGTTCGTATGGAAAGCGCTATAGGTACTACTAAGAATATAAAGTTTAATTTAAAAGATTATACAAACTTGATTGAGACCGTTTCAAAGGTTGAGTTTTCTAAGATATCTTCCTACGGATTGATTGAGTATTCTGAGATTGTCAATTTGGCGACTCACACTGTTTATATAATTTTAAACAACAAAAATCCACAGCTTTATAACAATGCGTATCTAACAAAAGCTATTAAATGGGCAATAAGAAATGAAATCAGAAGACGTTATAAATGGTACACTCTGAAAAATAACACTCCTGTTAATAATTCAGAAATAAGAGAAACTGTTTATAAGTCTATATTGTCTGTTGAAGAAATGGCTGACGCTGAAAATCCTGTTATAATAAAAGACACATCTCAGACTCCTGAAGAACAGGCTGAGTTTTCAGAATTAAAAGAAAGAATTATAGCTGCTATTCAGCATTTGCCTGAAAGAGAAAGAGGGTTGGTTGAAGCTAAGTTCTTCCAAGATAAAAAATTAAAAGATATAGCGATAGAGTTTAATATTTCTCAATCAAGAATTTCGAGAATTATACAAAATGCTTTAGATAAGGTGCGTAGGGAACTTCAAAAACAGGAATAAAAATGGATATTATATTTGAAAAATCGTGTAGTGTAGATGGAGTAAATGTTTCAGATATTGATGACGAGCCTATGGGGATAAGTTCAGATAAGTTAAGAACTTCCGCAATAGGTTTACCTCAATTAAGCGAATTAGAGGTAATGCGTCATTATAAAGAACTGGGAGATAAGAATTTCTGTGTAGAATCAGGTATGTATCCTTTGGGTTCTTGTACAATGAAATATAATCCAAAAGTAAATGAATATTTGGCAAGCTTAGAAGGGTTTACTGATTTGCATCCATTGATGCCTGATGAAGATTCTCAAGGTGCATTACAACTTATGTACAACTTGCAAGAAGCTCTTAAACAAATCTCAGGAATGTCAGCCGTAACTCTACAACCTGCAGCAGGTGCGCATGGAGAGTTGACAGGAATGATGATTATCAAAAAATACTTTGAATCTATCGGAGAAAACAGAACTAAAGTTATAATCCCTGATTCTGCACATGGTACAAATCCTGCCAGTGCGATGATGTGTGGCTTCCAAATTGTTCAAGTAAAATCAAATGATAAGGGACTTGTTGATGTAAATCATTTGCGTGAGATTGTAGATGGTGATGTTGCAGCAATAATGATGACAAACCCTAATACATTAGGGCTTTTTGAAGAAGAAGTATTGGAAATAGCTGACATTATGCACCAAAACGGTTCTTTGCTTTATTATGACGGTGCTAACTTAAATGCAATTATGGGATATACAAATCCTGCTATTATGAATTTTGATGTGTGCCACATGAATCTTCATAAAACTTTTTCAACTCCACATGGTGGTGGCGGTCCTGGTGCCGGCCCTGTTGGCGTAGTTGAAAAGTTAAAGAAATTTTTACCAAAACCAACCATTGAGTTTGATGGTGAAAAATATTACAGAAATTATGACATGCCTGAATCTATCGGTAAGGTAAAAGCTTTTTCCGGAAACTTTGGAATCTTGGTAAGAGCTTATGCTTATATCCTGATGATGGGTGTTAATTTAAAACATGCGTCTGCTGATGCAGTATTAAATGCAAATTATGTAATGAAAAAGCTAAAAGGTGCATATGATATTGCTTATGATGAACATTGTATGCATGAGTTTGTAATCTGTGGAGAAAAGCAAAAGCATGAAGGAGCTTCAACTCTTTATATTGCAAAACGGTTAATGGATTATGGGTTCCACCCGCCTACTGTTTATTTCCCATTAATTGTTCATGAGGCTTTAATGATTGAGCCAACAGAAACAGAAGTTAAGAAAAGACTAGATGATTTTGTAGATGTTATGTTAAAAATTGCAGATGAGATAAAAAGTAATCCGGAAGTAGTTTTATCTGCTCCTCATTCTGCCCCAATCAAAAAAGTTGATGAAACTCAAGCTGCAAGACATCCTGATTTGAAATATGAAAGCGAAAAAAATGGCTAAGAAGAAAAAATTAAAAGTAGCATTCCCTCATATGGGAACTATATCAATAGCATGGGCTGCTGCCCTTAGAAAAATAGGCTTAGATGCTTATGTTCCTCCATATACAAGTAAGAGAACATTGTCTTTAGGTACAAAAAACTCGCCTGAGGCGATATGCTTGCCATATAAACTTATTTTAGGTAACTTTATTGAGGCTATTGAAGGTGGGGCAGATTATGTTGCTATGATTACTTCTCCAGGTATTTGCCGTTTGGGAGAATATGGTAACAATATAAAAACAACACTACAAGAAATGGGTTATAAAGCTAATTATATTGAGCTCTCTTTATATGACGGCTTTAGAGGTCTTTATCGCTTTATGAAAGAATTGTCAGGTAAAAATAACCCTGTTCAAATTATAAGAGCGATAAATATTTGTATGAGAAAAATTTTCGTAATTGATGAACTGGATTCAGTTCTTTCATATTATAGAGCCAGAGAAATTCGTCAAGGTGATGCAGAAAAGAATTATAAAAAAGCTTTGCATTTAATTGATTCTGCAGATAAGACTTCTATCTTGAAAAAAGCAAGAAAAAAAGCGATTGAAATCATTAAATCTACAAAAATTGACCCTAATAGAGAGGTGTTACATGTAGATTTAACCGGTGAAATTTTCTTGGTAAACGATGAATTCTCTAATCAAAATATCGAGAGAGAATTGGGAAGAATGGGCGTCGAAACTCGTAGAAGTTTGACAGTTGGCAGTTTCTTGAAAGATGCTATTATTCCAAAAGCGTTCAGAAAGGGTGAAACTCACTTGGAACGTGCTGAGCGTATGGCAAAACCTTATTTGACAAGAGATATTGGTGGCGATTCTTTAGAATGTGTTTCTGATGTCGCTTATGCTGATGAACGAGGTATTGACGGTATTATTCATATCAGCCCATTCACTTGCATGCCTGAGATTATGACTCAAAATATTTTCCCTTCAATGAGAGAAGATTGTTCAATTCCTATATTGGCATTAATTATGGACGAACAAACAGGTAAAGCCGGATACATTACAAGACTAGAAGCTTTTGTTGATTTGATGCGTCGTAAAAAACGCAAATCTGCCAAGGGGGCATAATGTTGGAGAAACTTGCTTTATTTTTTAAAAATATTTCCGATTATATGAAATCTGATATTTGTCTTTTTAATTACTTTAAAGAGGCATTGGTGCTTACAAATAAAAATATTGTTCTTGCTTCACCTTTAATTATTTTTATCATGTTTGCAAGTGTTTATTTGTTAATAACACCGTATAGAGCTTTTAATATAGCATTTATTCTTTTATTGTTTTTTGCTATGACTGCGGCATTCTTTTCCGGTTGGTTTTATACTGTGATGTTGGCTGGGAAAGAAGAAAATAAAAAAGAAGATATTTTTGATATACTTAAACAATTTCCTACAGGTGTAGGTAAACATTTTTTACAATACTTTGTTATGATATTGTTGTTTTTTGTATTGTTTACTCTTGTAGTGATATTTACTTATAAATCAGCATTATTGTTAATTGGCAGTATTGGAATTTCTCGTCCTGAATTGTTCTTTGCAATGTCCTCACCTGAGGCTATGACTTCTTTGTTGAAGAATTTGACATTGGAACAACAAACCAAACTTAGTCAATGGAATTTGTATTTTATATTTACAACTACATTGTATTCATTTTTGGTTATGTTTTGGGCACCTGAAATTGTGTTCAAGCAACAAACAGCATTTCACGCTTTTGTTACTTCTGTTTCAAAATTGATAAAGAAATTCTTCAAGGCTTTGACAATATTTTCATTTTTGATGATTTTGTATTTTATTATCATGCTTTTGTCAGCTATTGTAAAATTGCAATTTGCACAATTCTTGATTACGGTTGTATATTTCTATTTCTTATTATATGCAGCTATGTTAATCTTTTTATTCTACAAGAAAGAATTTGAAGCTGATGAATAAAGTAATAGCTATTGTTGGGCCTACAGCGAGTGGAAAAACCAAATTGGCAATAGAAATGGCTAAAAATTTGGGTACTGAAATAATTTCAGCTGATTCTAGATTGGTTTATAAAGGTTTTGATATAGGAACAGCTAAACCAACAAAAGAAGAACAGCAAATGGTCAAACATCATATGATAGATGTTGTCGAACCTGAATATGATTTTTCTGTTGCAGATTTTGCAGATGAAGCTCGTAAAATAATTTCAAATTTGCATGCTCATTCAAAAGTTCCGATAGTAGCAGGTGGCACAGGTTTGTATTTTAGAATTCTGCTGGAGAACTATGATATGCCGAGGATTGAAGCTAATCCACAACTTCGAGCTGATTTAGAAAAACTATCTAATGAAGAATTGTTTGCAATGTTGAAAGAAGTGGATAGTATTTCTGCTGAGAAAATCCATCAAAATAACAGAGTCAGAGTTATTAGAGCTTTAGAAGTAAGTCTGCTTGCCGGTACTCCTTTCTCCTCAATAAAAGGTATAAAAAATAATGAGTATGAGGTTGAATGGGTATTTCCTGAACTCGAATCTAGAGAAGCTCTTTATGACCGTATAAACAAAAGGGTTGATGCCATGATAAGTGAAGGACTTATTGAAGAAACAAAAGATTTGTTGGTAAAGCATGGTAAAATAAAAAATCTTGTGAATACAATAGGATACCAAGAAATCATAGAGTTCTTGGACAATAAGATATCCTTAGAAGAAGCTGTAGAAAAGATAAAGCAGAATACTCGAAGGTATGCAAAGCGTCAGCTAACATGGTTTAGACGCAACCCTAATTTGCATTTCGATTTATAGTTGATTAATTATGCTTTTTCTGTTGTAGGTTGTTGTTGAGGTTTAGTTTCGCCTGTTGCTTCGACCTCTTTTTGAATTGCTTTACCACTGCTGAGCATGTTAATTCCCATGCTTGCAGATATTAATGCTGCAGGTACTGCAGCGATTGCTCTTACTGATTTACTTTTTGCTAAAGAGCCTGCAACTGCGACAGCGCCTGCTGCAATTACACCATAACCTAGGTTTACTTGGTTTTGTGCAAAATTTCTTAAACCTTCTTTATCATTTTGTTTACAATTATTATTCGGATTTGCGTTAAATTTTACAGGTGTATTAAAAATCTTTCCTACAGATAATATACTAACCATTATTACCTCCTATACATCCTTCGTTGTATTCTATTATTATAATGTCTGTGATATATTTAATTTGCTAGTAATATATACTTTTTTTACAAATATTTATAATATTAATTATTATGAATTTCCTCCATTTGAACCTTGTCCAATTTGATTGTCTATCATATAATAAATTGTAATTAGTAATGGGAGATAGAAATATTAATTAAGAAAGGATACGAATCCTTTATCGGTTCGCAGCCTAAACAGTCAGAATACTTAATTAAGAGACTGAGGGGAGAAAAATTATTATGCAAAATTCGATGAACAAGTCACATGAAAAGAGTGAAAACATTGTTGAAATCCACTCAAATGTATTTACAAATGCGATTAAGGCTATGTCTGGTGAAGCAAAGTCCTTCACCCCTCAAACGCTTTTAGATATGAGCAAAACTTGTATTATTAAGAAAGATGGTACATTAGAGGAATTTAATATACAAAAAATTGTTAATGCAGTAACAAAATCTGCTCAAAGAGTATTGATTAAGTTTACAAATGAACAAGAACAAAAAATCTGTGCTTTTGTTGAACAAGAAGTAAAGGCTCTTGGTAAAAAGAATATTGATATTTTAGAAATTCATAACATTGTTGAAAGCGCTTTGGATAATGTAAATCCAAAAGTTGCACAAAGTTATAGAAATTACAGAAACTATAAAACAGATTTTGTCAGCATGTTAGATAAAGTTTATCAAGAATCTCAAAGAATTATGTATATTGGTGATAAAGAAAATGCCAATGCTGATTCAACTTTGGTTTCAACAAAACGTTCTTTGATTTTCAACGAATTAAATAAAGAATTATATAAGAAATTTTTCTTAACAGTTGATGAATTGCAAGCTATCAGAGATGGTTATATTTATATCCACGATATGTCTGCAAGACGTGATACTATGAACTGTTGTTTATTTGATGTTGCATCTGTTCTTAAAGGTGGTTTTGAAATGGGTAACCTTTGGTATAACGAACCAAAATCACTTGATGTTGCATTTGATGTAATCGGCGATATCGTAATGGCTGCAGCAAGTCAACAATATGGTGGTTTCACAGTTCCTGAAGTTGATAAAATTTTGAAACCTTATGCAGAAAAGACTTTTGAAAGACAAAACAACAAATATTTGTGCTTAGGTCTTTCTTTTGAAAAAGCTCGTGAAGCAGCTTTGGAAGATGTACAAAAAGATTTTGAACAAGGTTTCCAAGGTTGGGAATACAAATTCAATACAGTTGCATCATCAAGAGGAGACTATCCGTTTATTACCGTTACTGCCGGTTTAGGTACAGGTATTTATGAAAAAATGGCTACAAAAGCTATGTTAAAAATAAGAATGGGTGGACAAGGTAAAAAAGATTGTAAAAAACCTGTATTGTTCCCTAAAATCGTATTCTTATATGATAAAAATCTTCATGGCGAAGGTAAAGTGAACGAAGACTTGTTCAAAGCAGGTGTTGAATGTTCAAAGAAAACAATGTATCCTGACTGGTTATCATTATCAGGTGAAGGCTATGTTGCTTCAATATATAAAAAATACGGTAAAGTTGTTTCTCCAATGGGGTGTAGAGCATTTCTTTCTCCTTGGTTTGAAAGAGGTGGCATGAATCCTGCTGATGAAAACGATAAACCGGTATTTGTAGGTAGATTTAATATCGGTGCTATCAGTCTTCACTTACCTATGATTTATGCAAAAGCTAAGAAAGAAAGCAAAGATTTCTATGAAGTTCTTGATTACTATTTGGAATTAATAAGACAACTTCATATCAGAACCTATGATTATCTTGGAGAAATGAAAGCATCTGTAAACCCTCTAGCATTCTGCGAAGGTGGTTTCTTGGGTGGTCATTTAGGTATCCATGATAAAATCAGACCTGTTTTGAAATCTTCAACAGCATCATTTGGTATAACTGCCTTAAATGAATTACAAGAAATTTATAACGGTAAATCTCTTGTTGAAGACGGTCAATTTGCTCTTGAAGTAATGGAATATATCAATAAAAAAACTCAAGAATACAAAAAAGAAGACGGCATATTGTATGCAATATATGGTACTCCTGCAGAAAACTTATGTGGTTTGCAAATAAAACAATTCAGAAAGAAATTCGGTATTGTTCCAAATGTTTCTGATAAACCATATATTTCAAATTCTTCCCACTGCCATGTTTCTGAACAAATCAGCCCTATTCAAAAACAAGATTTGGAAAAGAGATTCTGGGATTTGTTTAACGGTGGAAAAATTCAATATGTAAAATATCCGATCAGCTATAATACGAAAGCTGTAGAAACTCTAATCAATAGAGCAATGGATATGGGTTTCTATGAAGGCGTTAACCTTTCACTTTCATATTGTGATGATTGTGGACACCAAGAATTGAATATGGATGTTTGTCCAAAATGTGGTTCTAAAAACCTGACTAAGATTGAACGTATGAACGGATATCTTGCATATTCAAGAGTTAAAGGTGATTCTCGTTTAGCAGATCACAAAATGGAAGAAATTAAAGATAGGGTAAGCATGTAATGAATTATCATAATATAACAAAAGACGATATGCTGAATGGTGACGGCTTGCGTGTCGTGTTGTGGGTATCTGGTTGTACTCATCACTGTGAAGGTTGTCAAAATCCTATAACATGGGATTTGGCAGGTGGGATTCCGTTCGATGAAGCTGCAGAAGAAGAACTCTTTGAAGCTCTGGGAAAACCTCATATTTCAGGAATAACTTTTAGTGGTGGAGATCCTTTGCACCCATTCAATCGTCCGGAAGTATGTCGTTTGATGAAAAAATGTAAAGAACTTTATCCTGAAAAAACAGTATGGTCATATACAGGCTTTTTATGGGAAGATGTTAAAGATTGGGAAGGCATGAAGTATGTTGATGTCTTGGCAGACGGTCGCTTTGTACAAGCCTTGAATGACAACAATTTGCATTGGGTCGGAAGTTCAAACCAAAAAATTGTTGATGTTCAGCAATCTTTAAAAGAAAACAAAGTTGTTTTACATGTTTCATAATAATATTAAAAAAATGGAAAGGGGCTCTTCGCCCCTTTCCATTCTAAATGAACTAAAGTCAGTATTTTTAACTGATATATTTATAAACACATTTATTTTACCCTGATTTCAAGATTTTTAGAATTAGTTACATTACTTAAAAATACGATTACAAAAGTAGTAATCTCTTGATTTTTATTAAGTTTTAAAACTGATTATATTTGACATTCGTATATGCTTGTAGTTAGATAGAAGTATCTTAGTCGAAATTTTCGTGCTGGATTTGACGGCTCAAGATAGTTATACAAACAAATTTAAAAGGAGATAGGTAATGCCTACTATGAATCAGCTTGTACGTCAAGAACGTAAAAAGCTAAAAGACAAAACAAAATCTCCAGCTTTGATGAATTGTCCTCAAAGACGTGGAGTATGTACAAGGGTTTATACAACAACCCCTAAAAAACCAAACTCAGCACTTAGAAAAGTTGCCAGAGTAAGACTTACTAACGGGTTTGAAGTTACATCATATATCCCAGGTATTGGTCACAACCTTCAAGAACACAGTGTTGTTCTAATTAGAGGTGGAAGGGTAAAAGACCTTCCAGGTGTTAGATATCACATCGTTCGTGGTACTTTAGATACTGCAGGTGTTGCAAACAGAGCTCAAAGCCGTTCTAAATACGGAGCTAAAAAGGGAGGTAAGAAATAATGTCAAGACGTTCTAAACCAGAAAGAAGAATCCCGGCTCCAGATCCAATTTATAATAATGTTGATATTTCAAAATTCATCAACAGAATTATGCGTCGTGGTAAAAAATCATTAGCAGAAAAAATCTTCTACGCAACAATGAAACGTATTGAAGAAAAAGCTAATGACAATCCTATTGAAGTATTCCAAAAAGCATTATCAAATGCTACACCTTTGTTAGAAGTAAAAGCAAGACGTATTGGTGGTTCAACATACCAAGTTCCAATCGAAGTTAAAGCTGATAGAGGATTTGCTCTTGCATCTTCTTGGCTAATTGCTGCTGCTAAGAACAGAGGAGGAAAATCATTCATCGATAAATTAACAAATGAATTGATGGACGCATCAAATGGTGCTGGTGCTGCATGTAAAAAACGTGAAGACACTCACAAAATGGCAGAAGCTAACAAAGCTTTTGCTCACTATAGATACTAATTTTAAGTATTTTATAAATAGAAAAAGTGACTTTTATTTGAACAATAAAAGTCACTTTTTGTTTATATATATAAATTTTGTTAAATAAAGTCAAGCGTAATTAAAATGATGCTTAGTTTCTATAAGTATCATCAACATCAATAATACTACCTTGTTCTTGGTGTGTAGTATCTTGAGAATATGCTTGTTTTAGTTTATTTTGGAGTTTTAATTTATCTAATTCTTGTTTAACTTCAATCATGTTTGATTGTAAAACTTCTATATTTTTTTTCTCTTTTTCTTTTAATTCTTCTTCAATTTGTTCAATTTTAGTCTGTTGTTCTTCAGTCAAATCAGAGCATTTTTTTGCCAATTTGATTTGTACAAAAATTTTGTCATGAATCTGAATTTTATCAAGGATATCATCAAAAAGCTCTTTTTTAATCATATCTTCAATCTCATCAGCTATTGTAAGCAAACGGTCATAAAAAAGTAATAATTGGTCATATTGTGACATGAAGTCCTCCCTATGCCTCTGTATCAGAATCTATAAGAGAACCTGATTTTTCTTTTGCAGCAATATCAATAGCTCCAAGAAATGCGCTTCGTAAAGTTTTTAATTCGTTAATAACTTCTTCCAGCATATCCAAATCTCGTTTTCTATTAACTTTATACAACATTTTTACGAGTTTATCGTAGAAAACAAACAAGTGTTTACCAACTTCAATACCGTTTTCTAAATCAATGGTTTTCATAAACTCTCTTAAAATCTTTTGGCAACCAATAATATTGTTGCAAATCTCTGCAGGGTTATTTTCGTTTATAGCTTTTCTAGCTTTGAATAAAAACTGAATAGCAGCATCATATAGCATAATCATTAACTTTTCAGGCGTTGCCGTAAGTATTTCGTTATTTTTATATTGATTTAAGTTTTTAGCGTAAGGATTTAACATTATACTGACCTATTAACTAATATTCCTGATGCCATATTAAGTTTTAACATTAACTGGTTAATCTCTTTTGCGCTTATTTTTTCAACTAATCTGTCAGATTCTTTGTCATAAAGCTCAAAGATTTCTCCATCTCTTGATATTTTAACATAAAAAGTGTGATTTTCCAGTTCTTCCTGAGGAATTTCTAACTTTTCTACTTGTTCGCCGTCTTCCTCTGATTTTTCATAAGAGGCAGCTTCGTCGTTATTATCTTCTTCTTGAGCGTCACTTCCGTTATGTCCGTCTTCTTTTACCTTCATTTGGGTAGAGAGCTTGCCGATTTGTTTATTTTTATCATCTTGCTCGACATGTTCTTCTGTTTGGATAGCATAATCACGAGAAGTCGCTTCTCGTAACATGCCTGTATTCGCCATTGATAATCCGTCCATACCCATGGTTTGATATCCTCTCTACTTTTTACATTATATGTTATAATCAAAAAAAAGTAACCGTTTAAAGAAAGGATAATAAATGAAACGCAATATATTTTTACTTTTTATACAAGAGTTGACCTCATTACCTTTATGGGTAAAACAAGTAATACTTGTTTATCTCAGAAAAGATTTAGAGTCTTATCTCAGTGGTGATTTAATCACAATGGACGAAAGTAAAATCTTCCACATCTATAGACCAACTATTTCAAAACTTGGTATGGAAGAACTTGATAAGAAAAATGAAGAATATTCAGAAGGTATTTATAATTTCTTATATGACTGTGCAAATAATTTATCAATATTAGAAATGTCTATTGAAAAGAAATACTCAATGGAAGATATTTCAAAATTGTTTATGTTTGCCTACAAAAACAAATATATAAAACAAGAAATACCTGTACAGGTTCTTGCGATAGCTATGTTTATAGCTGGAGAGTGCATGACAGGTGAATATTTTCAAAAAATTGGAAAATTATCAGAAGAACAAACTCAAATTATTCTTAATCAACAAAATGAACAAAAAAAGAGTGGAAAGCATACAAAATTTGCAGAACTTATGGTTGAAAACGGTTTTGTAGAAATGAAAGATATAAAAAGTCTTATAAAACTAAAAGAAGAAGCTCAAAGAAAGGCTGTCCTAGACTTCCTTACTCCAAGAAAATAAAAAAGGTTATATTTTATTTAACCTTCTGATTGAAAAGCCCATGCTGAGTGGTTATGGATACTTTCGATAGATTCACATTCTACGGTGAACGAATCTACAATATCGTTGTTTCTTAATGCTAATACGACGTCTCTAAGTACATCTTCTACAAACTTAGGATTGTTATAGGCATGCTCGGTTACATATTTTTCATCTTCTCTTTTTAGTAAAGAATAAAGACTGCAAGATGAATTATTTTCAACCATTTTTATCAAATCTTCTATCCAAATATGTTCATCTCTGTCATAAGATACTTTTACTGATACGATTGCTCTTTGGTTGTGTGCGCCATAATCAGAAATTTCTTTTGAGCATGGGCATAATGTTGTAACAGGGACTTTAACTCCGAGAACAAACTTGTACTCCTCATCATCTTCACCGTAATCTGATAAAATGCCTTCAAAAGAACAGTCATAGCACATTGGTGCTGTAATATTGGTTACCGGCGATTTTTTATCAATAAAATATTTGAAAGAAAATTTTATATAAGAAGATTTTGCATCAAGTCTTTCTACCAAGTCTTGAACACAACCTTCGATATCTACTCCCAAAAGACGCTTTTCTCTCCAGTCGTTTAAACATTCTACAAATCTGGACATGTGAGTACCTTTGTAATGAGAAGGTAATGATACACTCATTTTTACCTTTGCACATACAACTTGGTCTTCTTCGTCTTTGCGTTGAATAACAAGAGGGAATTCAATATCTTTAATTCCTACTTTTTGTATATCAACTCCTCTGTTATCTTTTAGGTTTTGAATATCTTTCATAATTTCCACTTATACCTTAATAATTACCCGTTTATTTATGATATCATAAGAACAGATTTTATGAGGTGAATATGAAAATCTTATTGTTGAACGGTCCTAATTTGAATATGCTTGGTAAAAGAGAACCTGAAAAATATGGAAATCTTACTTTAGAATCTATCGAAAATTCAATAATTGAATTGGGACGTAAAAATAATGTTGAAATTGAATGTTTCCAAAGTAATCATGAAGGTGAAATTATTGATAAAATCCAACAAACAACTTGTGATGGTTTAATTATAAATGCCGGTGGATTCACACATACAAGTGTTGCTATAAGAGATGCTATTTCTTCAGTCGAAATTCCTACCGTCGAGGTTCACATGACAAATATTCATGCCAGAGAAGAATTTCGTCACACTTCTTTAATCTCAGGTGTTTCTATAGGACAAGTTGTAGGATTTAAAGAAAAATCTTATGAATTTGCTCTTTTGGGGTTGATAGATTACTTAAATAAATAAAAATCAAAATTTCAATTAGCAAGCTCGGTGATTTTTTATGTTTGTTTTATAATAGAAATATGGAACTTATTTTTCTAGAAGAGGTTGGGTCAACAAACGCTTATGTAAAACAACACATGTCAGAGCTTTCTGACTGTACTATTGTTTATACTTCTCATCAAACTGATGGTCGAGGTCGTTTAAGTCGTAAATGGATAGATACCGGTGAAAATAATATTTACATGACCTTCTGCTTAAAGCCGTCATGTGAGTTTCAAGAAATATATTCCAACTTGACCCAATACTTATCAGTTGTATTATGTAAAACTCTAGAAAAATATGGTGTAGATTCAAAAATAAAATGGCCGAATGATGTTTTAGTTGACGGTAAAAAAATAGCAGGAATTCTTTCTGAAACCTCAATGCAAGGTTCATCTTTTAAAGGTATTGCATTAGGTATCGGAGTGAATTTGAATACCTCGCAAACTCTTTTAGATTCCATTGATAAACCTGCAACCTCTTTAGCCGTTATATTAAATAAAGAAATAGATAGAGAAAAATTTTTAAAAACTCTGACAGATGAGTTCTTTTTAAATTATAATAGGTTCTTAAATACAGGATTTGCAATGATTCGAGATTTTTATTTGAATCATGCTTCTTTTTTGAATACTGACATTAGTGTAAATGTTCTTGGTAAAATAGAATCAGGTTGTGCTGTTGATATTACCCAAGACGGTGCATTAGTTTTAGAAAAAGATAATATCAAAAATACACTTTTAATAGGAGATATATTATGAACGTAGTAGAAATTTTTAATGAAGGCTTTGCTGTTATGTGCGTAGGCATGGGAACAGTATTTGTTTTCTTAACTATCATGATTTTTGCCATGAATTGCATGTCAAAAGTTGTTGCAAAATTAAATACAATTTGGCCGGAACCTGTTCCTCAAGTTGCAGGTGGTAAGAAAAAAGTTGCAAAAGGTGATGATTCCGAAATAGCTGCTGCTATAGTAGCTGCAATGTTTAAAAGATAATTTTTATAAAGTAAGAAAGGGTATAATAAAATGACAAAATTAATTAAGGTTATGGATACATCATTCCGTGATGGTTTCCAATCAATTTATGGGGCGAAAGTTCTTGTCGAAGACTTTATTCCTGCTTTACAATCAGCTGTAGGTGCAGGTTTAAAACACTTTGAAACAGCAGGTGGTGCAAGATTCCAAGCTCCAATATTTTTCTGTAATGAAAACGGATTTGAAACAATGGATAAAATCAGAGCTGCAGTTGGTCCTGATGTTAAATTACAATCTCTAGCAAGAGGTGTAAATGTTGTAGGTCTTAACTCTCAACCTCGTGATATTATTGATTTGCACGCAAAAATGTTTGCAAAACACGGAGTAAATGTTGTTAGAAACTTTGATGCTTTAAACGATGTAAACAACTTAGTTGATTCTGCAAATTCAATTAAAAAATACGGTATGCAGCACGAAGTTACAATTACAATGATGGAACTTCCTTATGGTTGTGAAGGCGCACATGACGTTGCTTTCTATGAAAGAGTTTTGAGAAACATCTTAGATTCAGGCTTGCCATTTGATAGCTTGGCATTCAAAGATGCTTCAGGTACATCTCACCCTAGAAAAGTTTATGAAACCGTTAAAATGGCTCGTGAATTATTGGGTCAAGATGCTCACATCAGATTCCACTCTCACGAAACAGCAGGTACAGGCTTAGCTGCATACTTAGCTGCTCTTGACGGTGGGGCTGATGGTATTGACTTGGCTATGAAACCTGTTTCAGGTGGTACCGGTCAACCTGATATCATTTCTATGTGGCACGCATTGAAGGGTACTGAATATGATTTAGGCTTAGATATTAAGAAAATTATGGAAACAGAAGAAATCTTCAAAGAATGTATGAAAGATTATCCAATCTCTCCAATTTCTTTGGCTGTAAATCCAATTCTTACCCAAGCTCCACTTCCGGGTGGTGCTACAGCTACAACTGTAAACCAATTAAAAGATATGGGTATGTTAGATAAATTCCCTAAGCTTATTGCTAATATGAAAGAAGTTGTTGAAAGAGGTGGTTTTGCTACATCAGTAACTCCTGTTTCTCAATTCTATGCTCAACAATCGTTCTTGAACGCAATTACTCCTGAACCATGGCAACAAGCTAACCCTGGTTATGCTAAAATGCTTCTTGGTTACTTCGGTAAAACTCCTTGCGAACCTGATCCTGAATTAGTAAAATGGGCTGAAGAAAAAATCGGTATGGAACCAACTACTGAAAAAGTTGTTGATATCAACGAAAAAGACCCTGATAAAGGTATTGAAGCTGCTAAGAAAAGACTTGAAGAAGCCGGACTTCCTACAACTGATGAAAACATCTTTATTTCTGCAGCTTGCAAAGACGGTAATGTAGATAAAGGTATTGAATTCTTATTAGGTAAAGGGCAAGTTTCTGTTAATAAAACTGCTAATAAAGAAACTGCATCAGCAGCTCAAGCATCTTCAACAGGTGAATATACAGTTAAAGTTAATGGTAAAAACTACGCTGTTAAACTTGATGGCGATAAAGCAACTGTTAACGGTAAGGCTTATGATATTAATGTTAAAGCCGGTATCGAACAAAAAGCATCTTCAGGTTCTGCTGAAGGCGAAGAAGTTAAAGCTGCTTTACCTGGTAATGTATTAAGACTAGAAGTTGAAGAAGGTGATGAAGTAGCAGAAGGCGATGTATTGTTAGTTGTTGAAGCTATGAAGATGGAAACAGAAGTTAAATCACCAAAAGCGGGTACAGTTCAAGCTATCGAAGTTGCTCAAGGTGATAAAATTATCACTGGTCAAACATTGGTAGTTATTGGTTAGTTAGGAAAGGAAGTTAGAAATGGCTATTAGTATTCAAGATGGTTTAATAAACCTTTGGAACTCAACAGGCATCGTGAACTTCGTTCTTCCTGCTGATCCATCAATTCAAAATAGTGTAGAACAATTTTTACACATGTACGGACAAATATTAATGGTATTTATTTGTTTATTCCTACTTTGGTTAGGTATCAAAAAACAATTTGAACCATTACTACTTGTGCCTATCGCATTCGGAGGTTTGATAGCAAACTTCCCTTGCGACCACAGTTTTCAACAATTCGTTTATAAAGTAGGTATTGACCCTGCTATCGGTATTTTCCCATTGATTATTTTCATGGGTGTTGGTGCAATGACTGACTTCGGTCCTTTGATTGCAAATCCTAAAACTGCATTATTAGGTGGTGCAGCTCAGTTTGGTATCTTTGGTGCATTGTTCTTAGCATTGTTCTTAGGTTTCTCATTACCGGAAGCTGGTTCTATCGGTATCATCGGTGGTGCTGATGGTCCTACATCAATCTTTGTAACTTCAAGATTAGCTCCTGATTTATTGGGTGCGATTGCAGTTGCTGCATATTCTTATATGGCATTGGTTCCGTTGATTCAACCTCCAATCATGAAGTTGTTGACAACAGAAGCTGAAAGAAAAATTCAAATGACACAGTTAAGAGAAGTTTCTAAGAGAGAAAAAATTGTATTCCCTCTAGTAGTTCTTATTCTTTGTGCAATCTTCTTACCTGATGCTTGCCCTCTAGTTGGTATGTTGACATTTGGTAACTTGTGTAAAGAATGTGGTGTTGTTGAAAGATTATCAGACACTATGCAAAACGCTTTAATCAACATTGTTACAATTTTCTTAGGTTTGGCTGTTGGTTTAAAATTACAATATGACCACTTCTTAACTTTAGAAACTTTGAAAATCTTAGTTCTAGGTATCATTGCATTCTCAGTTGCAACTGCCGCAGGTGTATTGATGGCTAAATTTATGAACTTGTTCTCAAAGACAAAAATCAATCCACTTATTGGTTCAGCAGGTGTTTCTGCAGTTCCAATGGCAGCTCGTGTTTCTAACAAAGTAGGTTTAGAGGCTAACCCTCAAAACTTCTTGTTAATGCACGCTATGGGTCCTAATGTTGCAGGGGTTATCGGTTCAGCTGTTGCTGCTGGTGTTCTTCTTGCATTGTGTCACTAATATTGATTAATAAATACCTTGCCTTTTCTATAAGGCAGGGTATTTTTATATTTATATGAATAAAAAGTTTTTAGGGATAGTTTTAATTTGTTTATTATTTGTAGGATTTTTATTTAGTTATAGAGATTCTTATTTGTTAGCACCTAAAATTGAAACAACAAAAGAAATATTACCCGTAACCTCAAAGCAGATACTTTCTTTTCAGGACAAGGATTTATGTAAAGTCGTTGCCAAAAAATTGAACATACCTTTAGCAGATGTTTTTGCTTTAGCTTGTCTTGCAGATTTATCAAAGGAAAAAACATCTGCGTTTTATGTGAAAGATTGTTTACCTGTTGATAAGAAAAGTTTTAATGAAAAATTGCAATTTGCTAAATTGCAACAATATCGTATATGTAATACTAAATCTCATAAATACCATAAATTGACATGTAAGTATGGTATCAAAACAAAAGAGTATATTATTTTACCGTTAAAAGAGATAAAAGATTATGAGCCTTGTGGATATTGTTGTAAAAATAAGGTATCAACTTCAAAGAAAAAAGATGCAAAGAGCTCAAAGAAAACATCGCTTCCACGCCCAAGCATGATATTTGTGGATAAATATATCAAGATACTTCTTTCTGATCATACAACGACACTAAAACCTTCAAAAAATTGTGAGTCTCAAATATGTAAGGAGTTAGTAAAAGAAATCAATTCGGCTCAATATACTATTGATATGGCTTTATATGGTTATGAGAGAATCCCTGCAATAGACAACGCACTAGCCTCTGCAATTAATAGAGGTGTTAAAATACGCTTGGTTTATGATGTCGATGCAAAAGGAAATAATTTGTATTCTGACACAATGTATTTGGCTAAGAAAATACCGTTGTCACGCTCTGATGCAGGTATTACAGGGTTGATGCATGATAAATTCTTTATTTTTGATAAATCTATAGTTCTTACAGGTTCTGCCAATTTGAGTTCAACCGATATGTCAGGATTTAACTCAAATAGCATAATTGTAATAAAGTCAAAATCTGTAGCTGAACTATATGAAGAAGAATTTGAGCAGATGTTTCAAGGTAATTTCCATACTTTAAAACAAAATGTTTCAACCAAAAGGGATTTTATTCTAGGCGAATCTAAAATTTCAGTATATTTTTCACCTAAAGATAATACTGTTAAAAGGGCTATTTTACCTTTAATCAATTCTGCACAAAAATATATATACATGCCAGCATTCCTGATTACAGAGCGAGATACTGTTAATGCTTTAATACAAGCAAAGCAAAGAGGTGTTAATATAAAAATCATAATTGATGCAGTCAGTGGGCGCTCATTATCGTCTAAACATCACTTGTTAAGAGATAATGGTATTCTGGTAAAAACAGAAAACTATGCAGGCAAACTCCATTCAAAATCAATGATTGTAGATGATAAATATTTAGTTATCGGTTCAATGAACTTCTCATATTCGGGTAATAATAAAAATGATGAGAATTTAGTTGTTATCAAAAACTCTAAAGCTGCATTATTTTATCGAAAATATTTTGAATATTTATGGAGTCGAATTTATGATTTTTGGCTAAAACATGATGTCGTACCTGAAAGCAAATATTCTATAGGTTCTCTTTCAGATGGCATTGATAACGATTATGACGGAAAGATTGACGAACAGGATTAAGTCTTACGAGAACAGTTTAAAGGTTGAAGAAATATTATCTTCTCGTATTTGTTTCAAGGATTCAATTTCAGTCTTGATAGCATTCCTTTCTGATTCTAATTGGTTTAATTGAGTATTATATTTCGTTTCTTTAGAGTTAATTGCCTCCATATCAGCTTCGTATTCGCTGTCAGCTTTAGTTATTTCTCTGTCGTTGCTGATTTCTCTTAAACCAACATTTGAAGATGCTGTAATGTTATCAAGTTCTTTTTTATCATTGTCAAAAGTTGCAAGTACAACTTGAGCGTTTTTAACCATATTTGTAAGCCAAGAACCACTTTTTGCATTTTCGGTTGTAATTTCAGTACAGCCTCCTGCAGCATTAATAGCATTGAATATTTGCTCATAGTATGGTCCTAAATTGTCATCTTCGTATTTTGTATATGTTGTTTGATCTTTAGTGCTCAAATCTGCAACAGCATTATTATATGTATTATAATTAGACAATTTTGTTTCAAACTCTTCTTGTGTAGTTCCGATAGATGTAAAGAATGTTTGGAAATTGTTGTTTGCTGTTGTCAAGGCTTTGTTTGTTTCAGAATCTTTAATATCAGATGCCATTTTTACCAATGCTTCACCCATATTTGCGTTATTAGTTCCTGTATAAGCATTTAATGTGTTTTGCATGTCATCTGTATAAATGTTTCCTGTTGTTGTTGCTTCACCTATTAAATTTGTGCCAAATATAGGGTCAAAGATGTTGGAAGTTTTCTTCCAAGAACCTCCATTAAGTAACATTTTCAATTTCATCAAGTCATCAATTTGTTGTTTATCTTCTTCATTCTCTTTTTCATTTTCTTTTGCTTTGTCCCAATATACATAAAGAGTTTTATCAGGTTCATTGGTTGTAGCGCTAATATTTGAAGCTTTAGAAGTATCAGCAAATACGCCTGAAACATCGAAATTGCTTATATAATCAATAATAGTTTTGTTTGTACCTGTATAATATGTGGTTCCTTTTAGATTGTTTAATTGTGCAAGTAATGCACTGTATTGCGTTTTGTCACTCGGATAATATACACCTTTATTAGTTGTGCTTTCTGAGAAGCTTACCAATTTATACAATTCATCAGCATTATTATATGTACTGCTTTTTGTAGGATTTAGAGTTTCGCTGCGCAAGCTTTTATAGGTTTCTACTTGCGCTTGGGAATAAGGGAATGTATCATATCCTTCATTTTTGTAAGCATTAACAGTTTTCAATGCGTCCATATATTCATCATTATATACATCTTTTTCATATTTAATTCCTATATTATTAAGGAATTGGAATACATCATTATTAGAGCTGTTATATGCGTTTACAAGATTTGTTGGCATATACAGCTTGCCACTGTTGATATCTTGAACATAATAAATATTCCCCAAGCTCTTATTATCGGCATCATATCGCATCAAGTTATTCAAACTGCCATCAAGCCAATGTACTTTTCCGTTTGAGTCATAGCTTTTTGTTTGTATTGAAGTTGCATCAAGAGCATTAACGTAGTTTTCATAAACTCTGTCTGATTCATTTGCAAGTCGCAGCTTTTGAGCCTGCAAGTATTGAGCACGTCCTTCAACGGTGTGCTGTCTTGCAGTAAGGCTTAATAATCTAGCTTGTGATGCTGCTAATCCCATTTTCTAAGAATTCCTAATCAAAATATAGTACCGTACAGTATGTATTACGGTATTTTTAGATATTTCTTTAGAAAAATGTACTAGAAGTTTACAAAGATTAACAATTAAACACTTAATTTTTTTAATATAAATTTAGTAAAAAATTGATTAATTGCACCGTACAATTTTACATCTCCAAGCCTAATTAACTTGTTATCTCCTGTGATAAAAGTTAAACTATTATCTTTTGTATCTATATCTACGAGTTGTCCAACAGAATTGAAATTAGTTGTATTTTCCATAATCGTTATTTTATAAGGGTTTGGAACAAAAACATATTTATCAAAAAAGAAATATGTATAACTCCAAGGATTTATACAACGAATTTTTGCAGAGATATTTTTTGCCGTTTCTGTAAACGAGATTTCGTTATCAAAATCTGTAGAAAAATATGTTGCTTTACTTTCGTTTTGAGCAATAGGAAATATCACATCTTCTGAAAGTTTTTCTAAAAGCTCACAAATAGCACCACGAGCAGTCAATACTGTTTTTGCTTTGAGTTCTTTTCCTGTATCTGAGTCAGAAATTTCTACTGTTCGTTGGTCTAATATTGCTCCTGCATCAAATTTTTCTGTCATTAAATGAAATGTAACACCTGATTTTTCTTCACCATGTAATATCGTTTGCATGTAAGGGTTTGGACCTCTATATTTCGGTAGTAAAGATGGGTGAACATTTATCGTTGCAATCTTGGGTATATCAAATGTCGCTTTTTCTATTTTTTCACTCCATGAAGCAACAAGTATAATATCAGGGTTTAGCTTTAAAAGTTGTTTTCTAAAAGAAGCAGAATTAGCACTATTGGCTTTCATATCGTTAAGATTGTAACTTCTAACATAGTTATAATCACAATCTGGATTAAATATTTCTTTTAAGCGTCTTACAGGTGGCAGATATTTAACTCTATCATGTCTTAAAACACCTACTATTGTAGCCCCGGAATCAAGCGTTCCAGCTATCATGTTGGTAAACATTTCACCATAACCTATTATTACAACTTTAAGCATGTTTCTGTATCCTTGTTTATCTGTAGTTTTAATTCATCTAAAGAATTAAATTTTTTTTCGTTTCTGATTTTTTTTATAAAATCTATATTGATATAAGTGTTGTATATATCTTTATCAAACTTTAAAATATGAGTTTCAACAATAGGCTTGTTTTGTCCTATTGTTGGTTTTTCACCATAGTTTGTAACCGAGTATTTATAATCAACTTTTGTGCAATAAACTCCATAAGGAATTTTGACTATTGATTTAGGATATTCGGTATTAGCTGTCGGAAAACCTATAGTTCTTCCAATATGATTTCCATGTATAACTTTACCTTTTATTGAAAATTCATAACCTAGCATTTTATTTGCTTTTTCGATATTTCCTACTTCTAAAAGTTGTTTTATAGTTGTAGAACTAATTATTTCGTCATCAATTTTTTGTGGTGGAACTTGATAATATTTGTAGTTGTATTCTGTTTGCTTTGCTTCTAACAAATCAGGATTACCAGATTTATTAGCGCCAAAAGTATGATTAAATCCAGTAATTATAGCTTTTGGGTGAAAATAATTAATAAGCATTTTTAAATATTCTTCACCTGACATTTGAGATAGTTCTTTTGTGAAATCAAGTTCAAACAAATAATCAATACCAATATTATCCATAAGAATTGCTCTTTTTTCTCGAGAACAAATATATTGACAATTTTTGTTAAATGTTTCTAATGGGTGGTGTTTAAAGGTGATAACGGCAGTTTTTGTACCTAGAGATTTTGCTTTATTCAGAACTGCTTGATGTCCTTTATGAACCCCGTCAAAGAAACCTAAAGCTAAACATACATTATCAAGATTTGTGAACTTATCAAAAATTTCCATGTCATTATTATAGTATAAAATTCTTACATTTGTTGTATAATGTATCTATATTGATAGTTGAGGTAAATATGGAAAGAAAAAGTGTTAAGACAATTGATTTTAACTGTGATTTAGCACAGGCATACGGTGTTTACAGAAATAATTCTGAGTCAGATTTCATAAAATATGTAAGTTCTGTTAATATTTCTTGTGGTTTTCATGCTGGTGATCCTATGACAATAAAAAATGCTTTATTGTTAGCAAAAGAAAACAATGTTGTTATAGGTGCTCATATTGGTTATTCTGATATTCAGGGGTTTGGATATCGTCCTATTGATTTGACAGAAGAAGAGCTAGAGGCTTTAGTTATATATCAAGTTAGTGCCTTAATGTCTTTTGCAAAAGCTTTTAAACTAGAAATTGAACATGTAAGACCTCATGGTGCTATGTATAGAAAAGCTGGTGAAGATTTTAGATTTGCAACTGTGTTAGCAAGAGCAATTCAAAAAACTTCTCAATGGCTAACATATTTTGGTCCAGCTGGTGATATTACGCAAAAAGTTGGTGATTATGTAAAAATACCTGTAGCACAAGAAATCATTATTGATAAGGTTTATACTCCAGAATTAAATATCGACTATCAAGTACAAGATATTACGAATCCAGATGCTTGTATAAAGAGAATGCAAGATTTCTTGCATACATCTCAAATTAACAATAATGCAGATGGTAAAACTTTCGGAGATATTTCAACGATACATTTCCCTAATAAATATCCTCATTCTTTGGATATATTAAAACGTAGTCATGCTCTGATTACTCCAGAGCCTGTTAATTATGGAAAGGTAAAAGCTTCTGGCTGGGTGGAATAAATGAAAAATATGATGAAACGTAATATGATTAATATCCCTAAAGATGCAGGTTGGTTAATGCCTGGATTAGAAGTAAAAAGATGGTTTGCTTTAATATTCTTCGGGTCAGTTTTAATTACTCTTGGTATTTTGATTTTATCAACACCTAGAGCGATATATAATTTTTTAATTAACATAAAATCATACGCATCTGCTGATGTAATAGCTTTAGGTGTGATTTTAGTTGGTACAATATTGTTTTTTAAAGGTTGGCAAAAAACGAACCTTTCAATTCTTGATTTAAGAAACGGTAAAGAAAAAGAAACTATGTTAGAAGCTCTTTATCGCAGAAAAAAACTTAATAAAGGCCCAAAAATTGTAGCAATTGGTGGTGGTACTGGTTTATCAATGCTATTAAAAGGTATAAAAAGTATTACAAATAATATAACTGCTGTTGTTACTGTTGGTGATGATGGTGGTAGTTCAGGCCGTTTAAGAGAAGAATTAGGTGTCCTACCTCCGGGTGATATAAGAAACTGTATAGCAGCTCTAGCTGATGATGAGGATTTAGTTACAAAACTTTTCCAATATAGATTTAAAATAGGTGAAGGCTTAAAAGGACATAGTTTTGGAAACCTTTTCTTGACTGCTTTATGCTCAATTACGGGTGATATGGTAAGAGCAGTAAAAGAATCCTCAAATGTTTTGTCTATTAGAGGTCGGGTTTTACCATCTACTCTTGATAATATGAAACTCGCTGCAGAAATGGAAGATGGACGTATTATACATGGTGAATCTGCAATTCCTGAAGCTGGTGGAAAGATTAAACGATTGTTTACAGAACCTGCAGAATGTAAAGCTTTACCAGAAGTTATTGAGGCTATAAAAGAGGCTGATTTAATTATTATGGGGCCTGGAAGTTTATATACAAGTGTAATTCCAAATTTGTTAATCAAAGAAATAGCTCAAGCCGTTGCACAATCAAAGGCAAAGAAAATATATGTATGTAATATTATGACTCAAAAGGGTGAAACTGATAATTATTCAGTAGCAAGCCACGTTAATGCTCTGATTAATCATGCAGGTAGTTCAAATATTTTAGATGCCGTTCTTGTAAACAATAGCTTGCCAACAGAATTATCTCCTACTTATGCTAAATACGGTTCATACCCTGTAGTGCTAGATATGGAGAATATGACACCAACAGGAGTAAAAGTAGTTACAGGTAACTTACTAGAAGAAGAAGAAAGTAAAAATGGACTTATTCGTCATAGCTATCATAGAGTTGCAAGAGCTATTTATTACTGGTATAGACGTCAATTGAAAGATAAAAAAAGAAATAAATAATAGTTTCTTTAGGATATGTGATGATTAGTAAAACTACTATAAATACAATAAAAAAACTAAAAAATGAAGGTCAAAAAATTGCTGTATTAACGGCTTATGACTATTCTACGGCAAAATATATTGATGAAGCAGGTGTAGATATGATATTGGTAGGAGATTCTCTTGCCAATGTTGCTTTAGGATATAATTCAACTCAAGAAATCGGTATGAACGAAATGTTAATATTCACTGGTGCCGTTGCAAGAGGAACTAACAGAGCATTAGTTGTTGGTGATATGCCGTTTATGAGTTTTAATGTATCCATAGAAGATGCAATGAAAAATATAGGCGATATGGTTAAAGCTGGTGCATCTGCCGTTAAAATCGAAGGGTGTAGCGATTATATAATTGATTTAGTCAAAAGATGTACAGAATCAGGTATTCCTGTTATGGCACATTTGGGCTTAACTCCACAATACATACATATGTTAGGAGGATATAAAACTCAAGGTAAGACTATTGAAGATACTGAGTTGATTTTAGAACAAGCAAAAAGGTTACAAAATGCTGGAGCTTTTTCATTAGTCTTAGAAATGGTACCGGAAGAAAGTGCTAAATATATAACAGAGAATCTTGATATCCCTACTATAGGTATAGGTGCAGGTAAATATTGCTCAGGACAGGTTTTGGTTTCTGATGATATATTAGGAAAATTTTCTGATTATGTACCAAAATTTGTAAGAAAATATGCAAATTTAAGAGATGTAATCACAAATGCGGCAAGTTCTTATATAAATGATGTAAGAAATGGTACTTTCCCTGAAGAAAAAGAGGTTATGCATGTTAGTTCACACAATTAAAGAAGTTAGAAATAAAATAGCAGAATGGAAAAAAGAAGGGTTAAAAATAGGTTTAGTTCCAACTATGGGAGCTTTGCATTCAGGTCATGCAAGTTTAATCAAAAAAGCAGTCGAAACTTGTGATAAGGTTGTTGTTTCAGTATTTGTTAATCCTATTCAATTCTGTCCGGGAGAGGATTATGAAAAATATCCTCGAACTTTAGAAGATGATACTAAATTGGCAGAAAAAATAGGTGCAGCTATGGTATTTGCTCCAACACCTGACGAAATGTATGGAAAAGGTCAAAGACTATCTAATGATACATTAGCTTATGTAGTACCTCCATTCTTTTATGTTGATAAATTGTGTGGTAAATCAAGAGTTGGTCAGTTTTATGGAGTTTGTACTGTTGTTGCTAAATTGTTCAATATTACTCAACCTGATTATGCTTTCTTTGGTCAAAAAGATGCACAACAGTTAATAATTATTAAAAAATTTGTTAAAGATTTGAATTTTCCTATAGAAATAGTTTCTTGTCCTATTGTCAGAGAAGAATCAGGTTTGGCTTTGAGTTCAAGAAACAAATATTTATCAGAAGAAGGGAAAAAAGATGCTTTAGTTTTATCTAAAATTTTGATGAATATAAAAAATTGTTATGATAAAGGAATAACAGATATAAACGCACTTAAAGAAACTGCGTTCTCGTTTTTGACAGAAAAACATGATATGGAATATCTTGAGTTTGTTGATAAAGAAACTCTTGAAGATAAAACAAAGGCAGATAATAACACATTAGTCTTGATAGCTTGTCGTGTAGAAGGTGTCAGATTGATTGATAATATAATTTTGTAATATAATAATAAAATACATAAAGAGGGAAGTAGAAATGAGTAATCAAAAAATTGCTGTAATAGGTTACGGTATGTGGGGAAAAAACATTGTCCGTAATTTTTATAACTTAAACGTATTACATACAGTATGCGATTTAGATGCTGATGTAAGAAAAAAAATTAAAGAATTATATCCTACTGTAAATGTTATAGAGGATATGAATGAAATTATCAACAATCCTGAGATAACAGGTGTTACAGTTGTAACCCCTAGCCATACTCATTATAAAATAGTTAAAAAACTTCTTGAAGCAGGTAAAAATGTTTATGTTGAAAAACCTATTTCTACAGTTGCTCAAGAGGCAAAAGATTTGATGGATTTGGCTAATGAAAAAGGACTTGTTTTAATGGTTGGTCATTTGCTATTGTATCACCCAGCCGTAAATAGACTAAAAATGCTTATTGAAGCTGGCGAATTAGGAGATATTGTTTATGCTCAATCTGATAGATTGAATGTAAACTATTTCAAAAATGATAGAAGCGTTATGTGGGATTTAGCTCCACACGATGTTTCAATGATATCTTATGTTACTGGTAAAAATCCATTAAAAGTTATTTCTGCTTTAGGTTGTTCTACTGAAGATAATACAATTATGGATATAACTCATATAGGTATTGAGTTTGAGGACGGTTTAATTGGCTATATTTCTGATAGTTGGATTACACCACAAAAACACGTTACTCTATTAGTTAGAGGAACAAAAGCAACTGCAATATTAGATGATACAGTTGCTGAAAATAAACTAAAATTGTATGATAATAAACCGGGTAGTTCAGTAAAAGATATTCCATTAGATTATTTAGAAATTGAACCTCTAAAATTAGAATGTCAGCATTTTGTAAGTTGTATTGAAAACCATACAAAAGCTCGTTCTGACGGAGAAAACGGTTATTTAGTAGTTAGTATCCTTGAAGAAGCAGAAAAGATTATGTTAGGTGCTAAGGTTAAAGCTCTTGATGAAAGACATTTTGCACTATCAAGAGTAAAAGGTGTTTAAGAGGTTTGAAAGGTTTAATATGGCAAATTTTGTAACAATATTCAGAGTATTTTTAATGTTCATAGCTGTTTATTTAATAATGGCTTGTACAACTTCGCAAACTGCTTATATTTGGGCTTTGGTTCTTACTATTTTAGCATTTGCACTTGATGGCTTAGATGGATTCTTGGCAAGGTTACTACACGAAGAATCAAAATTTGGTGCGTTGCTTGATATTATGAGCGATAGAATCGTTGAAAATACTTATTGGATTCTTTTTGCAGTAATGGGTTGGATATCAATATTGTTCCCTCTAATCGCTATTACAAGAGGATTTGTAACTGATACTATTCGTAGTGCAGCTATGGAAAAAGGGTTTACACCTTTTGGTATGCAGGTTAATCCTATTTGCAAATTTATCACAGGCTCAAAATTTATGAGAATATCTTATGCAGTAGCAAAAGTTCTTGCATTTTTCGTGATAATATTGGCTAAAATACCTAATATTCCAAACGCAGATTTGATTTTTAGTATTGGTTATTGGTTAGCTATTGTAGCAATCGTATTCTGTGTTGTTAGAGGTTTACCGGTAATTATAGAGGCTAAGCACGTTATAAATGACTAAGTTTAATATTGTTTTATATGAACCTGAAATTCCACAAAATACAGGAAACATAGCGAGATTATGTGCTTGTTGTGGTGCAAGTTTGTATCTTGTGGGTAAATTAGGATTTTCTTTAAGTAGTAAATATACAAAACGAGCAGGGTTAGACTATTGGGATAGCGTAGATTTGCATAAAGTAGATTCTATGGAAGAAATGTATAGTATGTTTCCTGATGCAAATTTTTACTATTTAACTACAAAATCAAAAAAACTTTATACTGATATAAACTATAAAGAAGGTGACTTTATCGTATTTGGGCCTGAAACAAGAGGTTTGCCTGATAAATACGTTCAGGATAAAAATGCAGTTACAATTCCTATGTTAGAAGGTCAACGAAGTTTAAACCTTTCAAATTCAGTAGCGATTACGGCTTATGAGGTTATAAGACAAAATGGACTTTAAATTACCTGAAAGACCGGAATTTTCAAATAAAGGTACATTTGGTAAGGTTTTGAATATTGCAGGTTCTGAAAATTATTCAGGAGCAGCTTATTTGTCGTCTGTTTCAGCCTTAAAGATTGGTTGTGGATATGTTGCTCTTTCAAGCTCTCAAAAGACAATGAATACAGTAGCATCGCTTTCGCCTGACATTGTTTATATTCCACTAGAAAATATAAAGACATCTATAGACAAGTTTAATGTTGTTTCTATTGGTTGTGGTTTGTCGGTTACTACAGGTACAAGTATTTTATTCAAATCTTTAATTTCAGCCCTTTCTGTGACCGATAAAGTGGTTTTGATTGATGCTGATGGTCTGAATATCATGGCAAGGAAAAAGCCCGTTAAATTGCCTGAGAAACTCATTATAACACCTCACCCAATGGAAGCCTCCAGATTATTAAAAACAGATATAGAAAAAATCTTAGCAAAACCTGTTGACTATGCACAAAAACTTTCTAAAAAATACTCTTGTACAACGGTTTTAAAACTACATAGTACAGTTGTTTGTTCAAAAGATTTAGATATTTATATAAACGAAACAGGTAATTCTGCATTATCAAAAGCTGGTGCCGGTGATGTTTTAACAGGGATTATCTCAGGACTTGTCGCTCAAGGTATGAGCGAATTTGAGGCTGCAAAACTCGGAGTATATTTGCATGGTAGAACAGGAGAAATTGCTTCAAGTATGCTTACGGAATACTCTGTTCTGGCAAGCGATTTACTAAAATATATCCCACTTGCGATTGTGGATATTTTAGCGAATTAATAATCTATAATTAAATGTAACAAAATGTTAAAATAAATCTAACAAGGCTCAAATTGAGTTATAATGCCCTATATGATATGATATGATATGATGTGACGGGACGGGGCAAT